>JAEXBK010000071.1 GCA_023394035.1 Bacillota bacterium | reverse complement strand
GGTTGGCTTCAAAATGCTGATTTTCCCGTTTGCGATAACGATAGCAAGCTTAATTGGCGCAATGGCGAGCGGTCTTATAATAAACATGCCCCTAAAAGAAATGGCGGCTGTAGGCGCAGGACTCGGATGGTATTCTTTTGCACCGGGGATAATAATGGAAGCGGGCTTTGTCAAGGCGAGCGCAATTTCCTTCATGCACAATGTTATGCGTGAGCTTCTGGCGATACTGATTATACCTGCTGTTGCAAAGTATATCGGGTTCATAGAAACAACTGCACTTCCGGGGGCGGCGGGCATGGATGTATGTCTTCCTATAGTTGAAAAAGCGACAAATGCAAACATTGCGGTTTATTCGTTTATTTCGGGACTTGTAATGTCACTTCTCGTGCCGATACTCGTACCGCTTATAATAAGCTTATGATAATATGATAAATATAATGCATAAAGGAGAAATAATATGTATGATGTTGTAGTAATAGGTGCAGGTCCTGCCGGAATGACGTCGGCAATTTACGCAGTCAGAGGCGGAAAGAAGACTTTGATGGTAGATGAGCTGAGCTACGGCGGACAGATAATCAATACACCGGAGGTTGACAACTATCCGGGTACGGGCAGAATTTCGGGCTTTGAGCTTGCACAGAGCATGTATGATCAGGCGTCGGCGCTTGGCGCGGAAATGGATTTTGCAAAAGTCAATTCCGTAGAAAAGCAAACCGACGATACTTTTGTGATAAAGACGACAGGCGGCAAGGAGTATACATCAAAAGCGGTAATCCTCGCTACAGGAGTAAAAAACAGATCACTCGGCGTTGACCGTGAAGATCAGCTTAAGGGTGCAGGTATATCATACTGCGCAACATGTGACGGAGCATTTTATCAGGGACTTACCGTTGCGGTCATGGGTGGAGGAAATACTGCGCTTGAAGATGCCGAGTATCTTTCATCCCTTGCCGAAAAGGTATATATCGTTCACAGAAGAGATAAATTCAGAGGCGATGAGATTACAGTACAAAGACTTGCATCAAAGCCGAATGTTGAATTTGTTCTCGATTCCGTTCCTGAAGAAATCGTCGGAGAAACGCGTGTCGAAGGCATTAAGGTGAGAAATAAGGTGACAGGAGAGCTTCGTGAGCTTAAGGTCAACGGAATATTTGTCGCATTCGGGCATATACCTGTAAACAGTGACTTTGCCGATGTTGCGGAGCTTGATGAAGGCGGCTTCTTTAACTCAGGAGAAAGCTGCAGGACAAAGACAAAGGGCGTATTTGTTGCAGGTGACTGCAGGGCAAAGCAGCGCAGACAGCTTGTAACGGCGGCTTCAGACGGTGCTGTCGCTGCTATGGAGGCAATCGAATACCTGAATTCACTTGAAGCATAGCAATCAAAAAACATCAATGGACACATAAGAAATTATGTGCCCATTTTTCTATTGGCATTTTCAATATTATTCTCTTATGGTATAATTACTTTTAATACTTGATCGAGACGAAACAGAAGGAGTATTGATATGAATCCAAAATATAAGCGCGTATTACTGAAGGTCAGCGGAGAGGCGCTTGCCGGAGAAAAGAAATTCGGAATCGACGATAAGACTACCGACAAGGTAGCAAAACAGATAAAAGAGGTCGCAGACCTTGGGGTTGAAATAGCCGTTGTAGTCGGCGGAGGCAACTTCTGGAGAGGAAGAAGCAGCGGAACGATGAACAGAGCTACAGCCGATTATATCGGAATGCTCGCTACATGTATGAACGCTATGGCGCTTCAATCGGCACTTCTGGCAAACGATGTAAAGGCAAGAGTACAGACTGCGATAGAAATGCGAGAAATAGCAGAGCCCTATGCAAGGATGAAGGCGATAAGCAGACTTGAGAAGAAGGAAGTCGTAATCTTCGGTGCGGGAACAGGAAACCCGTTCTTTTCAACAGATACAACCGCGGCACTCAGAGCTGCGGAAATGGAAGCTGAGATAATACTTCTTGCAAAGAATGTTGACGCAGTATATTCTGACGATCCGGATAAGAATCCGAATGCCGTAAAGTTCGACGAGCTTACTCACAGAGAGGTACTCGAAAAGGATCTTAAGGTAATGGATCTTACAGCGGCAACGCTTTGCAGAGATAACAATATTTCAATACACGTATTCGCTCTGTCCGAGGATGGAAACATCATGAAGGCTGTATGCGGAGAAAAGCTTGGAACTATAATAAGATAAGAATAAACACGGAGGAAACAAAATGAGCAGCAAGAGTATCGAAGAAAGAGTCAAAAAAAGCCATGAGGTTCTAAAGGAAGACCTCAATACAGTAAGAGCAGGCAGGGCAAATCCGGCATTGCTCGATAAGGTGCTTGTAGACTATTACGGATCGCCTACACCGCTGAGAAATCTTTCAAATATTTCATCACCTGATCCGCGTTCGCTCCTTATCACACCTTTTGATCCGAAATCAATAGCCGAAATCGAAAAAGCAATCAACAAGGCCGACCTTGGAATAGCTCCTTCAAATGATGGCAAATGCGTAAGACTTATAGTTCCACAGCTGACAGAGGAACGCCGCGTAGAGCTCACTAAGATAACGAAGAAGCTTGGTGAGGAAACGAAGATTGCAATAAGAAACCTTCGCCGTGAAGCTAACGATAATCTCAAGAAGCAGCAGAAAAACGGAGAAATCTCCGAAGACGAGCTTGCAAAGGAACTGGATGCCGTACAGAAGAAGGTCGAAGATGCAATTAAGGTCGTCGATAATATGATTTCCGAAAAGGAAAAAGAAATAATGGAAGTCTGATCAAGGACGAGCAGACAATTAACACAACGGGCTGTTTCGCTTCTGCGGAATAGCCCGATATTATGAGGCGAAATAATGACAGATAAGATAAACATGCCGGTTCACGTTGCAGTAATTATGGACGGAAACGGAAGATGGGCAAAGAAAAGGTTTTTGCCGCGCGTAGCAGGGCATAATGCCGGAATGGAGGCCATGAAAGAAATAGTCAGAACGGCTTCCGATATGGGTATAAAGTATTTGACCGTCTACGCCTTTTCAACAGAAAACTGGAAGCGCTCCATCGAAGAGGTCGGCGGTATATTCAAGCTCCTCGTAAAATACGTCGCTTCGGATCTTGCAGAGCTTCACGAGAAAAACGTAAGGGTCAGGGTACTTGGCGAATATGATGTTATTCCGGAGGCTGCCAAGGAAAGCCTTGACAAGACTATAGCGCTTACGGAAAACAATACGGGACTGCAGTTTAATATTGCTTTGAATTACGGTAGCAGAGCCGAGATTGTAAGGGCTGTAAACAGGATAATAGCCGAAAGAAAAGACGGCGATCCGGAGATAACGGATCAGGATATTTCAAGAGCTCTTTATACAGGTGAAGAAAACGGAAATGTCCCGGATCCAGATCTTATCATCAGAACAAGCGGAGAACAGCGTCTCTCGAATTTTCTGTTGTGGCAGAGCGCTTACAGCGAATTTGCATTTACGGATGAGCTTTGGCCTGACTTCACACCTGAGATGTTTAAGGAACTTATAGCGGAATTTTGCGGAAGGGAACGTCGTTTCGGCGGCAGATAAAAGGTAAATTTATGAAAACAAGGATAATTTCAGGGCTGATAATGGCACCGCTTTTCATACTTGTATATTTAGGCGGATACCCGCTTATGGCAGGCTGCTTCATCATCGGTGGAATAGGGATTCACGAGCTTTTCAGCGGCTTTGAGGCAATGAAGATAAGACCGGCACGCATTGTTGCTTATGCCGCACTTGTCGCACTTTATATGCTGAACCTGATTTTCCCTCTGCGCCATGATTATATAACGGCCTGGGTCGTATTATCAGTGATGGCAAGCTCATTTTATATATTTGATATAGATAAGCATAAGGCGGAGGATGCACTTGCTACAATAACGGGGATAGTATATGTGATATTCTTCTCGTTTCATGTTGTTCTCGTTTCGGAAACGGGCGAATATTCGATAATGGTATGGCTTATATTTTTATCGGCATTCGGAGCTGACATATTCGCATATTTTACCGGATATTTCTTCGGAAAGCGCAAGCTTTGTCCGCACCTTTCCCCTAAAAAGACGATTGAGGGTGCGATAGGCGGTCTTACAGGAGCTCTGGTGCTCGGACTTGTATTCGGACTTTTCTTTGCGAGATCGCTTTTGATACACTGCATAATTGCAACATTTGTTGCAGCAATATTCTCCGCACTCGGAGATTTGACAGCGTCGGCATATAAGAGAAAAATGGGTATAAAGGATTACGGAAATCTGATACCGGGACACGGTGGAATTATGGACAGATTTGACAGTGTTCTTTTCACGGCACCCGTAATATATTATTACATCAAATTCATACTGATGAATTAGAGGAAACTTAAATGAAGAAGATCAATATTCTCGGAAGTACAGGATCGATAGGTACGCAGGCACTTGATGTCATAAGAGAGAATAACGACCGCTTTTGCGTAGGAGCACTTACATGCGGCAAGAACATAGAGCTGATAGCAAAGCAGGCGGCGGAGTTTTGCCCTGAGCTTGTGGTTACGGAAACAAAGGAAGGAAGCGAGCGGCTAAAAGAGATATTTCACGGCACTCATTTGAGAAAAACGAAGGTTTTGCACGGAGCGGAAGGCTTAATTGAGGCTGCGCTATCAGAGTGTGATATGGTCCTCAATTCCCTGATGGGGATGAGGGGCATGATGCCGACTCTTGCAGCAATAAAAAACGGTACTGATGTTGCGCTTGCAAACAAGGAAACTCTTGTTGCGGGAGGAGAGGCTGTTATGAATGCCGTAAAAGCAAACGGAGTCAGGCTTCTTCCGGTAGACAGCGAGCACAGTGCTATATTCCAGTGTCTTCAGGGAAACGAAGGCAAGCACATAAAAAAGATAATCCTAACAGCCTCAGGCGGCCCGTTCAGAGGATATAGCAAAGGACAGCTAAAGGAAATTAAGCCTGAGCAGGCGCTCAAGCATCCGAACTGGACGATGGGACAAAAGATTACGATAGATTCTTCAACTTTGATGAACAAAGGGCTTGAGCTCATAGAGGCTAAATGGCTTTTTGATGTAGATCCTGAGGATATAGAGGTTGTAGTTCATCCTCAGAGCATAATACATTCGGCAGTTGAATTTGACGATACGGCTGTAATTGCACAGCTTGGAATCCCCGACATGCGAATACCTATAAGCGTAGCGCTCGGATATCCGGACAGGCTTACATATAAAGGAGAAGCACTTGACCTTTTCTCGTGCGGTCCGCTCACCTTCGAAAAACCGGATATGGATGTGTTCGAGTGTCTTCATATCGCAATTGAATCTATAAGAAAAGGAAAGACGTATCCTGCTGTTATGAATGCGGCAAATGAAGTGCTCGTAGAGGCATTTTTGAACAGGCAGATAGGCTTTACCGATATACCCGCACTCATAAAAGAAGTGCTTGCAGATCATGATCCGCTTTCAGGAACGGATGCGGAGGCTATAGCGAATGCCGATGCGGAAGCAAGAGCAAAAACATATTCATTAATATCAAAGTATTTTATTTAGGAGAGAAGATGACCGCAGCGCTTGTTATATTACTTTTTGTATTACTTATATTTCCCCATGAGCTTGGACACTTTATTGCAGCCAAAGCATGCGGAGTACAGGTCAACGAATTTGCATTCGGAATGGGACCTAAGCTCCTCAAAAAGCAAAGAGGCGAAACGACATATTCCGTAAGACTCGTTCCGATAGGCGGATTTTGTGCAATGGAAGGCGAGGATACAGAGGAATCCGAGGATAACCCGAGGGCTTTTAACAACAAAAAATGGTGGCAGAAGATAATAATACTTGTGGCCGGTGCCGGCATGAATATTCTTATCGCGATGATTGCGCTTACGATTCTCGCAGGCGTAGGAGGAATGCCGACAAACAGCATCGAGAAGGTTACCGAAAACGGTCCGGCTTTTTCTGCAGGCATTATGGCAGGCGACAGAATAACAAAAATAAACGACTCGGAAATAAATTCGTGGGTCGATGTTACTAATGCATTTGCCGGCAATATCAACGAAGAAACGCTACTGTCGATAACCGTAGACAGAGACGGAGAAACAAAAACCTTTGAGGTGACTCCGCAAAAAGGAGATGACGGCAGATATATTATAGGGATACATTCCAAGGTTTCTCATAATGTCTTTAAGGCTGCCGGAACGGGCATAACAGGCACGTTCAAGCTGTTCGGTGCGATGTTCACTTCGATAAGACAGATGTTTGCTTCGGGGGATGTTCTGAATCAGGTATCAGGACCTGTCGGCGTAGTAAAAATAGTTGATGATTCCGTGCAGTACGGCTTTTTATTCTACACTTATATAGTTGCACTTATAAGCGTTAACCTCGCGCTTTTCAATCTCCTGCCTCTTCCTGCGCTTGACGGCGGACGAATAATTTTTGTGATTATACGAAAGATAACAGGAAAAGCGATAAGCGATAAGACTGAGGCGAGGGTACATGCGATAGGCATGATGCTTTTGATAGTGCTTGCGGTAATCGTAACAGGAAACGATATTTTGAGGTTGATAAAATGAGTAAAAAATCAGTAAAAGTCGGAAATATCCAAATAGGCGGCGGAGCACCTATATCGATACAGTCGATGGCGAACCGTGATCCTCATGACGCGGCAGGTCTTATAGAACAGGCGACAAAGCTGAAAAATGCAGGTTGCGATGCCGTAAGGCTAACGGTGCCGGATGCAGAGGCTGTCGAAACCTTTGCCAAGGTAAGGAAGAGTCTTGATATTCCGCTGATTGCCGATATACATTTCGACTATAAAATGGCACTGCTCGCTATCAAGGCGGGAGCGGACAAAATAAGAATAAATCCGGGAAATATAGGAGGAAATGACCGCGTAAGGGAAGTCGTAAAAGCGGCAAAGGATGCGGGCATTCCTATAAGGGTCGGTGTTAATTCCGGCTCCCTCGAAAAAGATATACTAAACAGAAACGGCGGAGTGACGGCAGAGGGTCTCTGCGAAAGCGCCCTAAGGAACCTTGAGATTATCGAGAATATGGGCTTTGATGATCTTGTCATATCGCTTAAGTCCTCGGACGTAAGAATGAATTTTGAGGCGCATAAGCTCGTTGCGGCAAAGACGGAGCACCCGATTCATATAGGAATAACAGAAGCCGGAACAATGAGACGCGGCAAGGTTAAATCAGCGGTAGGGATAGGTTCGCTGCTTCTTTTAGGTATAGGCGATACGATGAGAGTGTCACTTACAGCAGATCCTGTCGAGGAAGTTTATTTTGCGCGTGAGATACTTGAAACAATAGGGCTGAGGGAACCTAAATACGATATAGTTTCATGTCCGACATGCGGACGTACTATGATAGATCTCGAGAAGCTTGCGGGAGAGGTTGAACGCAGAATTGAAAAAGAAGAATTGAGACCTGGCATCAAGCTTGCGGTAATGGGCTGCGTTGTAAACGGACCGGGGGAAGCAGGCGGAGCTGATTACGGTATAGCAGGCGGTAACGGCAAAGGTGTTATTTTTGCTGCAGGTCAGGTGGTAAAGACGGTGAGCGAGGATAAACTCGTTGACGAGCTTTTTGCCGTAATCAGAGAGAACGAAGGGCGATAGTTGATGAATGAACTGATTAGAGACTTTACGGAAAAGATACAGTGGGAAAAATTCGGAATAAGTGGCAGCGGTAATTATAGGGCTGAAGTTAAGGATGCGGTCGTTCTGGCAAAAAGAAATGTGCTTCTCCTGACTATAAGCCTTAATTTTGTGATTCCAAGCGACTGTGAAGAAAAAATATCATCCGTCCTAAGGGCGGATATACCGACACTAAGCGGTGTTGAATTTTCATATATTTACGGTGACCTTGAGATGACTGACGAAGAGGCAGTCCGTGTTCTTATACCTAAAATAGCAAAACGACTAAGCACGGATATATCGGGAAGCGGAGATGCAATCGTGTTTTCTGGCATAGGCTTTAGAGACGGAAGCATCATAATTCCGACGGTAGGCTCTATCCCGAGCAGGGAGCTGAACAAGAAAGCGGCGTCCAAAATCTCGGAAATGATAAATGCGGAGCTTGGTATATCGGCAAAGGTTATATTTGAAAACGACGAGAATAAGCTGAACGATGCTAAAAAAAATCTCCTTAAGGCATCGGATGCCGAACTCGAAAGAATATCTAAAGCCAAAGCGGAGATGGCAT
The DNA here is from genome assembly GCA_023394035.1 of Bacillota bacterium. GTDB lineage: Bacteria > Bacillota > Clostridia > Peptostreptococcales > Anaerovoracaceae > Eubacterium_B. The sequence goes on along the minus strand of JAEXBK010000071.1, from coordinate 36,472 downwards.
CAAAAAACAAGGGAAGGGCAGCCGCGGAAAAGGCTTCGGATGACGTGCCGTTTAAGACGGGACGCAGCGAATTTGTTACAAAGCGTCGGGCAAAGAATGCTCCTGCCAAAGGAAACATTATAATGGGAGAGAAGCCTATAACGGGCACTCCTGCAAAATACGGAGATATATCGCCTGAGCTTGGCGATGTCGTAGTTTCGGGCATAGTTTTCGGGCTTGATGCACGCACAACAAAAAAAGGCACAAAAATAATACAGATATTGATAACAGACAGATCTGACAGCATGTGCCTTAAGAGCTTTGTCAGTGAAGAAAAGTGGCAGGAAATCACAGAGAACATCAGGCAGGGGGACTTTATCAAAGCCAAAGGCTCTGTTGAATGGGACCGATTTGAAAATGAAATGATAATAATGATCGACGGCATCGAAAAGTCGAGCCTTCCAAAGCGAACGGATACGGTACAGGGTGATAAGCGCGTTGAACTGCACTGCCATACGACAATGAGCTCAATGGACGGACTTAACGATGTTTCTACCCTTGTAAAGACTGCCGTTTCATGGGGGCAGAAAGCAATTGCCATAACAGATCACGGCGTGGTACAGAGCTTCCCGGATGCGGCAAAGGCGGTCAAGAAGCTGCAGGGGAAGGATGAAGAGCCGCCGCTCAAGCTTATATACGGTATGGAGGGTTATCTCCTTGACGATGCGGACTGCATTCAGGAGGATGGCAGTATCGACTACAAGAAAAAACCGACCTTTCATATAATTTTGCTTGCGGCAACTCAGGAAGGTCTCAAGAATCTGTACAAGCTCGTTTCGATGTCGCACCTTAATTATTTCTACAAAAAACCGAGACTTCCGCGTTCTGTCATAGATGCACACAGAGAGGGACTTATAATAGGCTCGGCATGCGAAGCCGGGGAAGTATATCAGGCTGTGCTGCACGGTGCAGCTGACGAAGAACTCGACAAAGTGGCTTCATATTACGATTATCTTGAGATACAGCCGCTCATAAATAACAGATTTATGATAGAGCACGGCATGGTGAAATCAGAAGATGATCTTAAGGCGTTTAACAAGCGTATAATAGAGTCGGGAAATCGTATAGGCAGACCAACCGTAGCAACTACCGATTCCCATTATACGGATCCGGAGGATGCGATTTACCGAAATGTTATAATGGCCGGCATGGGCTATAAGGATGCCGAAAACGGACGCGGTCTCTACATGAGAACGACGAATGAAATGCTGGATGAATTTTCATATCTCGGAGAAGAGCTGGCAAAAAAGGTCGTAATAGAAAATACAAATAAAATTGCGGACATGATATCGTCTGACATACTTCCTGTTCCTAAGGGAAAATTTCCTCCGCATATTGAGGGGGCGGAAACAAATCTCAGAGAAAGCTGCATGAACAAGGCTCACGAAATATACGGAGAGCCTTTGCCTCAGGAAATTGCGGAACGCCTCGAAAAAGAACTGAACTCTATAATAGGAAACGGCTATTCCGTAATGTATGTTTCCGCTCAGATGCTCGTAAAAAAATCTCTTGAGGACGGCTACCTTGTAGGTTCAAGAGGCTCGGTAGGTTCTTCGCTTGCGGCTACAATGGCAGGCATAACAGAGGTAAACCCGCTCGACCCTCACTATGTATGCCCGGATTGTAAGCATCTTGAGTGGGGTGATATGCAGGTATACGATTGCGGAGTGGACATGCCGATAAAGAACTGTCCCGTATGCGGAGCAGAAATGAAGAGAGACGGCTTTACTATACCGTTTGCAACATTTCTCGGATTTAACGGGGATAAGGAGCCCGATATAGACCTTAACTTTGCAGGAGAATATCAGTCGACGGCACACAAATACGTAGGTAAGATATTCGGTGAAGACAAGGTGTTCAAGGCGGGCACGGTAAGTACGATACAGGAAAAAACGGCATTCGGATATGCGAGGAAATTCTGCGAGGAAAGAAATATCCCGGTCAGCAAGTTCGAGGTCGAAAGACTTAAGCAGGGCTGCGGCGGAGTCAAAAGAACGACGGGGCAGCATCCCGGAGGAATAGTAATACTGCCGGAGGATCATGAGATATACGAATTTTGCCCTGTACAGCATCCGGCAAACGATTCGAGCTCAGATATCATCACGACACATTTCGACTATCACAAGATAGACGAGAACCTTCTTAAGCTTGATATACTCGGACACAATGTACCGTCGATGATAAGACAGCTACAGGATATGACGGGTGTAGATCCGCTTAATATAGATTTGACGGACAGAAAGGTACTTAGCATTTTCAACGGTATCGAAGCACTTGCTGTCAAGGATGAGGACTATAAGTTCACTCACGGAACATATGCGATACCTGAATTCGGTACACCTTTTGTAAGGCAGATGCTGGATGACATAAAGCCGGAACGCTTTGCCGACCTTGTCAGAATATCGGGATTTTCACACGGTACGGATGTATGGAGAAACAACGCTCAGGATTATATCCTTTCGGGAACGGCTACGATGAGAGAGGTTATCTCTACGCGTGACGACATAATGAACTATCTTATACTTAAGGGCATCGAAAACAAGACGTCGTTCCAGATAATGGAGGACGTAAGAAAGAACAGACCTCTTAAGGAAGAACAGCTAAAAGTGATGAAGGAGCACGATGTACCTGACTGGTATATAGATTCGTGTATCAAGATTCAGTACATGTTCCCGCGAGCTCATGCGGTTGCATATACGATGATGTCATTCAGAATGGCTTGGTACAAGGTGTATTATCCGAAGGAATTTTATGCGACATACTTCACGTCGGTTGCCGCTGACTTTGATGCAAATACTATACTAAGAGGCAAGGACTCTTGTATGGACACGATCAAAGACATCATTGCAAGAGGAGATAATGCCACCCCGAAGGAACAAAACAGGGTATTCGTATATGAGGTTGCATATGAAATGTATTCGAGAGGCTTCGAATTTATGAAGCCGAAGCTCGGCATATCCTCAGCGCTAAAATTCGGAGTAGAGGACGGAAGGGTCATCTTACCGTTCGGTGCTCTCGAAGGCGTGGGAGAAGCTGCGGCAACAGCTCTTGCATCCGCGTTCAGCGAGAAGCCTTTTGATACGGTAGAGGATGCCATAACAAGAGCAAAGCTGAATAAGACGGCGGTTGAAGCGCTTAGGGAGCAGGGGATTTTCGACGGGCTGCCTGAGACCGATCAGCTGAGCTTCTTTTCAATGTAGACTTTATATTTACACTGCATCGATAAGAATCCTTTACAATAACGACACATTACTCAAATATAATGATAATGTCAAAAGAGCAGAGCAAGTAGATCTTTTGAAACGTTCTTTCTTAAACTAATAAAACATCGCAAAAGCAATACCGACCATATGGTCGGTATTTGCTTTTGCGGTAGGGCTTCAGCATATAAATGTCGAAAATTCTGACACATTATGCATGTTTTTCATTGTAAACTTAGCGGAGAGATTAATTTGGGAGGTTTGAGCAATGAAAGAGGGGTATATAGTTGTAAGAAATAATAAGCAAATTGCTAAGGTTATGCTCGAAGAAATTCTCTATGTGCTTAGAGACAAACGAAGGGTATTGATGACTGCGGAAGAGGATTTTGTCTTTTACGAGAGAATGAATACCGTTGTAAAACATCTTGATGAACGCTTTGCCGGGATTTTGGAAAGCTGCTACATCAATATGGACAGAGTGCGTAGCATAAGAAACGAAGGCGTGGTCTTTGATGACGGAAGAACGCTTTTCCTTAGCAGAGAGTCTGTAGTAAAGGCAAAGCGACTTTTCTTTGATTACATCAAATATGACGATGAATGATTAAGGCTTGCACTTATGCGTTTTTAGGACTACAATCAAAAGAAAAAGGTTATTGAAAGATTATTATCAGGAGGAACACAAATGAAAAACTTTTTTAACGAATTCAAAGAATTCATAGCTAAGGGAAATGTCATGGCGATGGCAGTAGGCGTTATTATAGGCGGTGCCTTTGCTACTATAATCAAATCGCTCGTAGATGACATTATCGGACCTATTCTCGGTATGATACTCGGAGGAATAGATTTTTCAACTATTGCAATTACAGTAGGAAGCGCAAATATCATGGTCGGAAATTTCATTCAGGCAGTTGTAATGTTCATACTTACATCGCTTGTAATATTCATCATGATGAAGCAGTTTAACCGCTTTAAGAAAGCCGAAGAAGAAGCTCCGGCAGAGCCGTCTGATGAGGTTAAGCTTCTTACGGAAATTCGCGATGCACTGAACAAGTAGTTGCATTTTGGGGATTTGACATTATCGTTTTAATGTGATAATATATTCGAAGCCAATATTTTATTACCGAAGAGTGGGGATTCCCCACTCTTCAAATTTTGTAAGGACAAAAATTAAGAAAGCAAGGTATTATGACCGCAAAACAAATTATCAGCTTTGTTGAAGAAGCTCTTGCCGCCTTCCTCGAGGAAAACGGAATGAAACTATATGACTGCGAATTCCTAAAAGAAGGATCGGCAAAATTCCTGAGGATATACGTTGACAAAACAGACGGAACATATGTGGGTACGGACGACTGCGAGAAGGTAAGCAGATATATGTCGGAAAAGCTCGATGCAGAGGATATTATTTCTGACGATAACTACTATCTCGAGGTCAGCTCGCCCGGACTTTCACGCACATTGTCGAAGCCGGAGCATTTTGCCGAATATATCGGAAGAAATGTAGATGTCAAGCTTTATAAAGCGGTGAACGGCAACAAGTTGATCACCGGCACGCTCAAGAGCTTTGATGACGGCAAAATAACTGTAGTTGATGACGGCGGACTTGAGCATATATTTGAACAGAAAGAGTATGCCAAAGTTAATCTGACTTTTGAATTTTAATATCTGGAGGTAAACAAAAATGAACAGAGAGTTTATAGAAGCTCTTGATCAGCTGGAAAAAGAAAAGCATATTTCCAAGGAGCTTCTGATAGAGGCTATCGAGGCAGCTCTCGTTGCTGCATACAAGAAGAGCTACGGAACGTCTCAGAATGTACGCGTAACTGTAGATGAAGAAACGGGCGACGTGAAGGTGCTTGCAAGCATGGATATAGTAGAGGAAGTCAATGACGAAACTACGGAAATAAGTCTTGAATATGCAAAAGAATTGGATCCGAGATACGAAGCCGGGGATTATATCGAATTTCAGGTAATGGCTGAGGACTTCGGCAGAGTTGCTGCACAGACTGCAAAGCAGGTAGTCGTTCAGAGAATCCGCGAGGCGGAAAGAGGAATGGTATTTGATGATTTTAAGGATCGTCAGGGCGAGGTCGTTACAGGTATCGTGCAGCGAAAGAGCGGAAATACGATATTTATGGATGTCGGAAACACGGAAGGCATACTTTCCGCAAACGAACAGGTAAGAACGGAGCATTTCAATGTCAACGACAGACTGAAGGCATATATCATGGATGTTAAGCGCACGGCGAAGGGACCTCAGATCTTCCTTTCGCGTTCGCATCCCGGTCTCGTAAAGAGACTCTTTGAGCTCGAGGTTCCGGAAATACAGGACGGAACGGTCGAAATCAAAGGTATCGCAAGAGAAGCGGGCTCAAGAACAAAAATCGCTGTCGCAACATCATTTGAAAATGTAGATCCTGTAGGTTCATGTGTAGGAACAAGGGGTGCACGCGTACAGGCCGTCGTAGACGAGCTTGCGGGCGAAAAGATAGATATAATATCGTGGAGTGAGAATCCTTCCGAGCTGGTTTCAAACGTTTTGAGCCCTGCAAAGGTTGAAGAAGTAATAGTTGACGAAGAAGCCAGAATGGCTACGGCTATAGTTCCGGATTATCAGCTTTCTCTTGCAATCGGTAAGGAAGGTCAGAACGTAAGACTTGCGGCAAAGGTAAGCGGATGGAAGATCGATATAAAGAGCCACAGCCAGTATTACGGTGAAGAGGAAAAGGTTTCTGAAGAAAATGACATCGTCACGGTCGAAGAATAATAATACGCCGATGAGGCGCTGCATAGGGTGTATGGAGTCAAAGGACAAGAAGACTCTTCTGAGAATTGTATGCACGCCGACAGGTGAGATTTTGCCGGATCAGTCGGGAAGAGCACCGGGAAGAGGTGCCTACATATGCAGAGACGACAAGTGCTTCGCCAAGGCAACAAAAAAGAGAGCATTTGACAGAGCCTTTAAAAAATCCTTTACCGAAGGCGATTTGGAGCCTATCAGAAGGGAAGTAAATGAGAAAGAGTAAATTAGAAGGGCTGCTTGGGTTTGCATCAAGATCAAAGAATCTTATCACGGGAAGCAACGCCTGCCTCGATAAAATTCCAAAGCGTGCAGTGTCGCTTGTGATAATATCTGAGGATGTGGGTGAGAACACGAGAAAAAAACTCATGAGCAAATGCAAAACATACGGAATTGATTACAGGATATTCGGCAAAGCCGAAGACCTTTCACATATAACCGGGAAGATAGACAAAGGTATTTTCGGGATAACCGACAAAGGCTTTGCGGATAGTATTTGTAAGGAGATTGACCTTATTCAATCAGAAAGAGAGGTATCTCATGGCGAAAAAGGTATATGAGCTTGCCAAGGAACTCGATATAACGAGTAAGGACCTGATAGAAAAGGCTGCAAAACAAGGCATAGAGCTCAAAAGTCATATGAGCACATTGACGGATGCCGATATAAGCAAGATAAAAAACGAAGGAAAGCAGGAAGGAGCACCTCAGCGTTTTGCCGCTTCAAATATACCGGGAGCTCCAAAGAAAAGACCTCCTATCGGAAGACCTATAGTGGATTCCGCATATCTTGACAACAAGAATAAGTCGTCAGATGATGTGCAGGAAAAGCCTGAAGAAGTAAAAGCAATAAATCAGGAATCCTTAAAGGAAGAACCTAAGGCGGCATCAAAAGCAGCGCCTGAGAAGGAAATCGTTAAGGAAGAGGATAGGCCTGAACATAAGCAGGTAAAGGAAGAACCTAAAGAGGCACCTGACAAGGAATCTGTAGTAAAAAAGGAATCTGCAGTAAAAGTAGAAGAAAAAGTACAGGAGTCTCAGAAAAAAGAAGAAATTCAGGAAAAGCAGAGTGCCGAAAAAACTGCATCGCAGAAAAAAACTGAGCCTGAAACTAAGCCGGAAACAGCAAAAAAAGAAGAGCATTTTAAGAAAGCAGAGAATAAACCTTCATTGAAAGAATCAGCCGATAACAAGAAGCCGAGAGAGCATACGGAAAAGCCTGAAAGAAAATTCAAGGATAGAAACGAAGGACGAGGAACGTCCGAAAGAAGAGATAGGGACAATCGCGAATCACGCGATCAGAGAGACGGACGCCAGCAGAGACAGTCGCAAGGAGGACGCCCGCAGGGAGGTCGTCCGCAGAGTCAGGGAGGTCGTCCGCAGGACGGCAATCGTTCAAGAAAGCCTGCAGGCGATGCGCCGCGCATATCAACTAAGAATGAATCATCAAAGCGCGATGACAGAAAGAAGCAGTCTGAGAAATACGATAAGAAGCAGCACAGCAAATTTGACAAGCTCGAAAGAAAATCACTTGAAAAGCAGACAAAGGGAAAGCACGCAAAATACAAAAACACGGATTCGGAGCCTGAACAACAGCAGATAGTAGTACCTGAGGGAACAATAGTGCTTACTGTTCCTATTACCGTTGCAGGATTCTGCGAACAGACGGAGGTATCGACATCGAGAGTCATAATGACTTTGATGAAGCTCGGTATAATGGCTAACATCAACCAGAATATCGACGAGGATACGGTGATGATACTTGCAGAGGATCTCGGCATAAGCGTGATGATAGGAAAGGTAGAAGAGGAAACGAACGAAGAAGGTCTTGAACTCTTTGAAGACAAGGAGAAAGATCTTAAGCCTCGTCCACCTATCATAACGGTAATGGGACACGTTGACCACGGAAAGACTTCGCTGCTTGATGCTATCAGAAAGACAAATGTTACTGCGCAGGAATCAGGCGGAATTACTCAGCATATAGGTGCCTCGGAAGTAAAGATAAAGGGTCAGAGAATAGTATTCCTTGATACACCGGGACACGAAGCATTCACGGCTATGCGTGCAAGAGGCGCACATGTTACCGATATTGCAGTGCTTGTAGTTGCAGCGGATGACGGCGTAATGCCACAGACGATAGAATCAATAAGCCATGCAAAGGCTGCCGGTGTACCGATAATCGTTGCTATCAACAAGATGGATAAGCCGAGTGCAAATCCTGACAGGGTAAAGCAGGAGCTGACAGAGCACGGCGTGCTCGTAGAAGAATGGGGCGGAGATGTAATTTCCGTACCTGTATCTGCAAAGACCGGAGATGGCATAATAAACCTTCTCGAAATGATACTGCTGCAGGCGGAGGTTCTTGAGCTTAAGGCAAATCCGAACAGACTTGCAATGGGCTCCGTAATAGAAGCAAGACTTGACAAGGCAAAGGGTCCTGTAGCGACACTTCTCGTTACAAACGGTACGCTTTCGAGCGGACAGAGCATCGTTGCGGGAACGTGCTCGGGAAGAATAAGACTTATGACGGATTACAGCGGTAAGACTATCAACAAGTCAGGCCCGGCAACGGCTGTCGAAATACTCGGTCTTACCGAGGTCCCTCAGGCCGGTGATGAATTTAATGCCGTCAAGGAAGACAAGATTGCGCGCGAAATCGCAGAGAACAGAAAGAACAAGCTGAGAGAAGAAGTCCTCGCAAGAAATTCAAGCACGACTCTCGAAAAGCTGTTCAGCCAGATTCAGGAAGGCGAGCTCAAGGAACTCAATCTCATCATAAAGGGAGACGTTCAGGGATCGATAGGTGCTCTCGTTGCATCACTCGAAAAGCTGAATAACAACGAGGTAAAGGTTAATATCATACACACGGGCGTAGGTACGGTAACGGAATCCGATGTCATGCTTGCAGGTACATCTTCAGCCGTAATCATCGGCTTTAACGTAAGACCGAGTACGGCTGTTCAGAGTATGGCTGACAGAGAGAATATCGAAATACGTACATACAGAGTCATATACGATGTCATAGACGACGTTGAAAATGCCATGAAGGGCATGCTCGATCCTGAATTCAAGGAAGAGCTGCTCGGAAAAGTCGAGATAAGAAATACCTTCAAGGTACCTAATATCGGCATAATAGGCGGAGCGTATGTAACCGAAGGTAAGGTCGTAAGAAATGCTCAGATAAGACTCGTTCGTGACGGTATCGTAATCCACGAAGGCAAGATAAGCTCACTCAAGAGATTCAAGGATGATGCCAAGGAAGTAAACCAGAGCTACGAATGCGGTATCGGCATAGAAAACTATAACGATATCAAAGAAGGCGATGTGATCGAATGCTTCCACATGGTAGAAATCGAACGCAAATAAAAAGATAAAACGGAATGCTGCCGCGACAAGGCTCGTGAGCAGCATTTCGGTATTAGAAAACTGATTTGGAAAGAGGTATACCTTATGGGTAAAGGATACAGAATCGGAAGAATGTCCGAGGAAATAAGGAAGATAGCCGGAGAAATGCTTATTTCCGGCATAAAGGATCCGAGACTCACAAAGCGAATGGTAAGTATTACAGGTGTAGAAGTCACAAGTGACGGAAGCTATGCGACGCTTTTCATTTCCGTACTCGAAACGACAAATGAAGAAAAGTCAAAAGAAGAGATCCGCTCAGATGTTATTGCCGGGCTTAAGAGTGCAGCCGGGCTCATGAGAAATGAGATAGGAAGGCAGATGAAGGTGAGACATACTCCTGAGCTTATCTTCAAATTTGACGATTCCATGGAATACGGCCGTCACATAGACGAAATAATAAGAAACATAAACAAATCTGAGAAAGGTGAAGGCGATGAATAATAATTCTTCGTTTGCTGAAATCGCAGAGCTTCTAAAAGCATCAAAATCAGCCGCACTTTTTCCGCATGTCAACATGGACGGAGACGCTTTAGGCTCCTGTGCAGCACTTTGTCTTGCGCTCAGAAGCATGGGAAAGACGGCGGTAATAGTATATGATGAGAAGATTCCGGATAATCTGCTCTTCCTTGCCGGCGATATGGTTACCTGTGATCTTGAAAAGATAAAGGATGTCGATGTTGCCCTTTGCATAGACTGCGGAGAAATAGGAAGGCTCGGTTCGCGTGGTGCGGCATTTTCATCTGCTCCAAAGACTGTTTGTATAGACCACCATGTGTCATCAATACCGTTCTGCGATCTGAACCATATAGATCCTGATGCGGCAGCTACAGGAGAACTCGTTTATAGAGTAATAAAAGCTCTCGGAGCGAAGAAAAATAAGGAAATCGGGAATGCGATTTTTGCTGCTATATCTTCAGATACGGGAAGCTTCAAATATTCCAACACAAGCAAAGAAACGCACCTTATCGTTTCGGAGCTGTACGACCTTGGGATAGAACCTGCGGCAGTAAGCGTAAGCCTTTATGAGTGCAACAGATTGGAACGCCTTAAGCTGGAAAGTGAGGCAATAGCAAATATGAAGTCGTATCTCGACGGACAGCTTGTAATGACGAGCGTAACTTCGGAAATGCTCAAAGAAACCGGTGCATATATGGATGAAAGTGATCAGATCGTTGCTATTATGCGCGGCATCAAAGGGGCGGAAGCATCCGTTCTGCTAAAAGAAGAAGGCGAGAGGACTGTAAAGGTCAGCTTAAGGTCAAAGCTTTGGCTCGATGTTTCCGAAATATCAAAGCAGCTTGGGGGCGGCGGTCATGCACGCGCAGCAGGTGCAACGCTTCATATGAGCATCGGCGAAGCCTTTGATCATGTAAGAAAAATTATGATCGGACATATGGAAAAATAGATGGAAAGCGGCATAATTTGTGTAAATAAGGGCAAGGACATGACCTCGTTTGACGTCGTTGCCAAGATAAGAAGAATTTTAGGTATAAAGCGTACAGGTCATCTCGGAACACTTGACCCGATGGCGGAGGGTGTGCTGCCTGTGGCATTCGGAACAGCGGCGAGAATTATGGATTATCTCGATGCCGACATCAAGGAATACAGCTGCAGTGCGATTCTCGGTCTTGAAACCGATACGCTTGACATATGGGGAAAGACGCTATCGGAGAGAAAAGACTTTGATGTAGACGAAGAACGCCTCAAAAAGATAACGGAGGCATTTGAGGGAGAGTCCGAACAGACACCGCCTATGTACTCTGCCATACATGTGAACGGAAAACGCCTTTACGAATACGCAAGAGAAGGCAAGACCTGCGATGTAAAAAAAAGAAAAATATATATAGAAAGCATACGATTTGACGGTATAAACGGGAATGAATTTTCATTTACCGTAAGATGTACAAAGGGCACATATGTCAGATCCATATGTGCGGATATAGGAACGAAGTACGGCACGGGAGCTGCTATGAGCCGTCTTGTAAGAACGAGGAGCGGATATTTTGATATTGAAGCATCGCTTCCTGCGGATCGTCTGGTGGATATGGAGAAAGCGGAGCTTGAAGAATTTATAATATCTCCGGACAAGGCAATGATTCATTTCGGGATAGCCGAGATGAAGCCGTTTGAAGCGAGACTCTTTTCTAACGGCGTGACTCTCGAAAAAGGCAGATGGAAATCTGTTTCAAAGCCTGAATTTATGGGAAAAAGCTTTCATGTGACGCTAAAAGAGGGGTACGACAAGTCGTACCGTGTTTATTCCGACGACGGAAGATTTTTGGGCGTGGGCGTTGAAGTGGGCGACGGTAGCATTAAGGCGGACAAGGTATTTTGTAAATGAGAATTTTTAACAGGATAGATGACATAAAAAATATAAGGCATACGGCTGTTGCACTCGGTAATTTTGACGGGGTACATTACGGTCATCAGGAGCTCATAAGACAGACGGTTCAGAATGCCAAGGCTTCAGGACTGAAATCGGCGATTTTTACATTTTCAAATCATCCGCGTGAGCTTCTGCCGGGAAAGCCTCCGGTAAAAAACATACTCTACAGCAGAGAGAAGGAAGAGATAATAGAATCTCTCGGTGTGGATTATCTTTTCAATGTGCCTTTTACGGAAGAGATTATGCGTATGCCTGCCGAAAAATATGCCTTTGAATTTCTGCCGGGGACGCTTAAGGCAAAAATCGTAATATGCGGATTTAATCATCATTTCGGATATAAGGCGGAAGGCAATACTGAACTGCTTAAGAGAGCCGGCAATGAAAGAGGATACGACCTTATGATCGTAAGCCCGTTTATGCTCGGTGACGAGGTTGTAAGCTCCTCTTTGATAAGAAAGCTGATCGCTGCCGGTGAAGTAGATAAATGTTCGTATTATATGGGCAGAAACTATGCGATAGGCGGTGAGGTCGTAGTCGGAAACAAGCTCGGACGAAAATTCGGATTTCCGACATCGAATCTTTTGATAGATGATGAGATGGTGACGCCGCCTAACGGAGTGTATATAACATCCTGCAATTATAACGGCAAGCACTACCCGAGTGTTACAAATGTCGGAGTTAAGCCTACGATTGGCACATACAAGAAGAATGTGGAAACTCACATATTCGATTTTGACAAAGAACTTTACGGAAAGCATATTACCGTCGAATTCCTCAAAAAGCTGCGAGATGAAAAAAAGTTTGCAGATTACGACGACCTGATAGAGCAGGTACGCAAGGACTGCGTGGAAGCAAGAAACTTTCACATAGAGACGGGTGCGATAATCGGATAAAACCCTTGACAGTGATGTGCCGATATGATATTATACCTTGGTATTAAGTAGAAGTTATCCGCTTCTCACCTGTCGAATTTCGTTTCGCCCGGTCAATACTGACATGTTCACATGATCATTATGTGTTTTAGCGGATACTTCGGTGTATCCGTTTTTTTATGCACATTTTATCGGAGGTGCTACCATTAAAGAGAACAAGATAAACGAAGAAATTCGTGAAAAAGAGCTTCGCGTTATCGACGAAGACGGCACAATGCTTGGAGTTATAAGCAGAGAAGAGGCTTTGGCGCTTGCTGAAGAGCGTAAGCTTGATCTCGTCAATATATCACCTAACGCTGTCCCGCCGGTATGCAAGATACTCGACTACGGAAAATTCCGCTATGAAGCTCAGAAGCGCGAGAAAGAAGCGAAGAAAAAACAGAAGACCATGGAAGTCAAAGAAATAAGACTCAGTACCTTTATCGAAGGACATGATATCCAGGTAAAGGCAAATACCGCGAGCAAATTTCTTAAGGCCGGTGATAAGGTCAAGGTAAGCCTTCGTTTTCGCGGACGTGAGATGGGACATCAGCAGCTTGGAAGAGAAGTCATGGACAAGTTTGCGGAGATCTGCGCGGAAGTCGGAAGTGTAGAGAAGAATCCTGTAATGGAAGGCAGGAGCCTGGTAATGTTCCTTGCTCCGAAAAACTGATAATAAATCAGCATCAGAAAACAGACCTGAAGAATAACCGCATCTTTGCGGTGCAAATTTATTAGGAGGAAATTGCAAATGGCAAACAAAATGAAGTCACATAGAGGTGCATGCAAGAGGATGAAACTCACCGGAAGCGGTAAAATCAAGAGAAACAAAGCTTATAAGAGCCATAAACTTACAAGCAAAGCACCAAAGAGAAAAAGAGGTCTTCGTAAGGCCACAGTTCTTACTAGTGCAGACGTCAAGAGAATGTTAAGGTCAATGGCCAAATAGTCAATAAACGGAGGGTAAGAAAATGGCAAGAGTAAAAAAAGGTGTAAACGCACACAAGAGACATAAAAAAATACTGAAGCTGGCTAAGGGCTTCTACGGAGCAAAGAGCAAGACCTTCAGAGTTGCAAATACTGCAGTTATGAGATCGCTCAGATCTGCTTATATCGGAAGAAAGCTCAAGAAGAGACAGTACAGACAGCTCTGGATTGCAAGAATCAATGCAGGAGCAAGATTAAACGGTCTTTCATACAGCCGCCTTATGGACGGACTCAAGAAGAGCGGAATAGATATCAACAGAAAGATGCTTTCAGAGATGGCTATTTATGATGCTGCCGGTTTTGCAAAGCTCTGCGAAACAGCAAAAAACGCATATAACAAATAATCAGACTGTAGGATGATCCGGAGCATTTCCGGGTCATTTTTCACATTCGCCTTTTATGGGGAAAGGGAAATCGATATGTTTGAGAATAAGACTGTACTGCTTGGAATAAGCGGAGGAATAGCTGCATATAAGATGGCGTATCTTGCAAGCGCACTGTCAAAAACGGCTGCAAACACGGAAGTTATAATGACGGAAAACGCATGCAGGTTCATTGCGCCTATGACATTTGAAACTTTGACACGCAATAAATGCTATACGGACACATTTGACAGAGCCTTCAAATTCGAAGTTGAGCATATTGAGCTTGCAAAGAAAGCGGATATATTTGTGGTGGCTCCGGCTACGGCAAATGTAATTGCAAAGCTTGCAAACGGAATTGCGGACGACATGCTTACGACCACATTTCTTGCGGCCAAATGCCTCAAAATCGTAGTGCCTGCAATGAACACGGCGATGTTTGAAAATCCTGTAACACAGGAAAATATAAATAAGCTGAGACAGTACGGTGTAAAGGTGATCGATCCTGCCAAAGGGCTTCTTGCATGCGGAGATACCGGTGCGGGTAAGATGCCTGAGCCTGAATTTTTGTTTTCCGTAATCGAAAATGAAATCGGAAAAGAAAAAGACATGAAAGGCAAGAAGGTTCTCGTAACTTCAGGGGCTACAAGAGAAAGACTTGACCCGGTACGCTTCATATCAAATTTGAGCACAGGCAAGATGGGCTTTGCCGTAGCTAAAGAGGCGGCAATGAGAGGTGCGGATGTAACTCTTGTAAAGGCGTTCACGATTGCGCCCGTACCTGATTTTGTAAAGGTCATAGACGTATTTGATGCGGAGGAAATGTTTGATGTCGTCACAAAGCTCGCACCTGATCAGGATATAATAATAAAGGCTGCTGCGGTTTCAGACTATACTCCGGTTACGGTTTCAGACGAAAAAATAAAGAAAAGCGACGGTTCGCTTTCCATCGAGATGAAACGGACTGAGGATATCCTTAAATACCTCGGAGAAAACAAGAAGGCGGGACAGTTCCTGTGCGGATTTTCGATGGAAACTCAGAACATGATCGAAAACTCTGAGGCAAAGCTCGCGAAAAAGAATGCCGATATGATTGTCGCCAACAATCTTAAACAGGAGGGCGCAGGCTTCGGCACCGATACCAATATAGTTACCTTTATAACTAAGGACGGTATAGAGCCTATGGAAATTTCCTCAAAAGCAAAGGTTGCGAAAGCTATCTTTGACAGGATATTAAGAAAGTAAAAGGGTTTATATGGAATACTTTTTTTCACACATTATTTACTTTGTTATCGCTGCATTCGTGCTTGCAGGTATAATTATGGCTACATCGATTATGGCGGAGAAGAATGCGCAGACGAGAAGCGAAGAAGAAAATCAGGCACGTGAGGAGGCTTGTAAGAGCTGTGCGCTTGCTTCGATGTGCACGAGCATGGGGCACGAAAAAAAGTGCACCGACAAGCCTTCTTCGGCTGAATGATATGACAGCTGAACATTTTGTGTATTTTGAGTGAATTATCGTTTTAAGAATTGAAAAACGAGAGTTTGCGTGATAGAATGATGACGTTGTTGCAATTGGCACAACATATTTTTTGCACTTAAGGGGAATTTACAATGAACAAAAAGCTTTTTGTCGGACTGATAGCAGCAATTATCCTCGCTGGAGTTGTATTTATTGCATGGATAAGCTTGGGCAGCAGAGAAGCTACCGCATATGACTATGATCTCAGCAAGTATGTAAAGACCGGAGAATATAAAGACCTTCCTTACTACAAAGAAGAGGCGGAGGTTACGGAAGAGGATATCAAGAACGAAATAGACATAAGACTAAAACGCGCTTCCAAGACAGAAAACATCAAAGAAGGCGTAGTTGAGACAGGAGATACGATAAACGTTGCCTATGTAGGCACGATCGACGGCGTTGCTTTTGAGGGCGGAACAACAGAATCGTCCGACATCACAATCGGCACGACGAACATGATCGACGGTTTTGTTGAAGGGCTGATAGGCAAGAACGTAGGTGAGAAGGTAACTCTCAATCTTAAATTCCCTGATGATTATCATGCACAGGATTTAGCAGGTAAAGACTGCGTGTTTGAGGTTACTATCAACTCCAAGAAGGTTACGACAACACCTGAGCTTGACGAAGAATTTGTAAAGGACAATTCAGACCTTAAGACCGTAGAAGAATATAAGGCTCTCGTAAAGGAAGAAATTCTTAAACGCAAGCAGGACAACATCGACAAGATGATGAAGGACGAGCTTTGGTCATACATTCTCAAGAATTCAGAAGCAATTGAATATCCGGAGAAGGAGCTGGCAGAGGCCGCCAAGAAGGCAGATACACTCGAAGAACAGTATAAGCAGCAGGCTGCATCATACGGGCTCGAGTGGGAAGAATTCCTCAAGCAGGCGATGAAATCCGATCTTGAGGGCTTCAAAACAATAAAAGAGACATATGCAAAGAATATCGTTCTTAACGAAATGGTAATGTATTCACTTTGCCGCAGCGAAAATATCAAGATATCAAACAGCGAGTACAACAAAGAACTCGAAGAGATCCTAAATGGAAGCGGATACACAAAGAAATCATTTGAAGAAGCTTTCGGTCAGTCGATAGAAAAATTTGCGGAAAGCAATAACTGGAAAAATACGATGCTTCTTGATAAACTTCTTGACAAAGTTATAGATCTTGGCAAGGAAGTCAGCAAGGATGAATACAAATCAATCGTAGAAAAAAGAAACGCAGAGGACGCTGCCAATCAAGATAAGGAAAGCTCGGAAAACAGCCAGGGCTGATGATTTAAGCAAGATTCCGCCGATACTATGTCGGCGGTTTTTGTATGGAATTTACGCATGTTATAGTGTACAATATTATAAGTACAGATATATCGAATTGGAATTTAATGGAGGCCAAAAATGAAATGCCCGTTTTGTGATAACGAAGACACAAAGGTAGTGGATTCGCGCCCTATAGACGAAGGGAACGCAATAAGAAGACGTAGAGAATGTGAGAAATGCGGCAAACGATTTACTACATACGAGAAGGTCGAAGCCTCAATCATCATGGTAATAAAAAAGGACGGCAGTCGCGAAGCCTTTGACAGAAATAAGATACTTAACGGAATAGTAAAGGCATGTGAGAAGAGACCCGTATCGATGGACTCTATCGAGAAGGTAGTAAATGATATTGAACGCGGCTTGAGCAACATGCTCGAAAAGGAGGTCAAGAGCACATTTATTGGGGAACTTGTAATGGATCAGCTCAAATCACTTGACGAAGTGGCTTATGTGCGATTTGCTTCGGTTTACAGACAGTTCAAAGACGTTAATACCTTTATCAAAGAGATAGAAAGCCTGATGGGAGGGCGCGAGTAATAATGAAAAACAATCTTTTAAGAATAGCCATAGACGGCCCGGGCGGTGCCGGCAAGAGTACGGTGGCAAAGGCTGTCGCCGCTCGCTTCGGAATAGATTATGTTGACACGGGAGCGATGTACAGAGCTGTGGCTCTGAAGATGATAAGAAACGGTATAAAAGCGGAAGAATCATCGGAGCTTAATGCTATGCTTGATTCGACCTTGATAGATTTTTCGGAAGGAAGAATTTTGCTTGATTCTGAGGATGTAAGCGATCTTATACGAACTCAGGAGGTTTCTATGATGGCGTCTGCTTCATCAAAGCTCCTTCCTGTAAGGGAAAAGCTTGTAGCTCTGCAGCGAGAGATGGGTAAATGCAAAAGCCTTGTTATGGACGGTCGCGACATAGGCACAAATGTAATGCCTGATGCTGAATTTAAGTTTTATGTTACGGCTACGCCGGAGGAACGCGCTACAAGAAGGTATAAGGAGCTTATATCAAAGGGGCAGCAGGCGGACTACGACACGATCCTCAAAGAGATAAACGAGCGTGATTACAATGATATGCACAGGGCACTCAACCCTCTTAAGAAGGCAGATGACGCACTTGAAATAGATACTACGTTTTTGGGAATAGATGAAGTGGTGAAAAAGATAAGTACCTTAGTTGAGAGCGTTGCGCATGGATGCAAATAATGATATAATATTAATCTGTTTTGAGCAAAATGAATAACGGTTGCCGGCAAGGAGGGATAATGAAAATCAAACTTTTGCCGGACTCCGAGAAACCGGTGGAGCGAGCTGTTTCATCGGGAATCGGATCACTTTCGAACGCGGAGCTTTTGGCACTTATAATACGCTCGGGTACACAGAGCAGGTCTGCCATAGAGCTTTCATACGAGATATTGTCTCTGTTCGGTGATGACCTTACAGGTCTTGCCTCCGTTACTCCGTCAGAGCTTATGACGGTCAGCGGAATAGGAAGAACAAAGGCGTGCGGCATTGCAGCCGCCGTGGAGATCGGAAAGCGCATATCAAAGGGAAGCCGCGATTATTCATGCACCGTATCAGGTGCAGACGATGTCGCAGGACTCTTTATGGAGGATTTGCGATTTGAGAAAAAAGAGCATTTCAAGACGGTGCTTGTAGATACAAAGGGTCATGTAATAAAGATCGACGATGTTTCTACCGGAGACCTGTCAGCAGCTCCGGTGCATCCGCGAGAGGTTTTTTCAAAAGCCGTAAGAAACAGCGCAGCGGCCGTAATTCTTGTTCATAATCATCCGAGCGGAGACCCGGAACCGAGCCGTCAGGACATAGAAACGACGAATCGGCTTTGTGATGCGAGCAGGCTGCTCGGAATAAAGGTTATTGACCATGTAATAATAGGTGACGGCAGATTTGAGAGTCTTGTCAGCCGTGGATTAATAAAAACATAAGATAAATACGGAGGTAACAGATGTTTAACTTTCTATCAGCAAAGGATATGGGTATCGATCTCGGTACTGCAAATACACTTATATATTTAAGGGACAGCGGAATAATTCTCAATGAGCCGTCTGTAATAGCACTCGATAAACGCCGCAATGTTACAATTGCAGTGGGCGATGAGGCAAAGCAGATGATAGGTAAGGCTCCTTCAAATATACTTGTAGTAAGACCTTTACAGGATGGTGTAATATCTGATTTTGACAGAACTGCCGATATGCTGAAAGCGTTTATAAACAAAGCATTGACAGCAAACAGAATAAAGAACTTCCGCGTTGTTGTGGGGGTACCGAGCGGCGTAACTGAGGTTGAGAAACGTGCAGTTGAAGAAGTGGTAAGGCAGATGGGCGCGTCAGAGGTATATATTCTTGATGAGCCTATGGCAGCTGCGATAGGAGCAGGCCTTGATGTTGACAGCTCCACCGCGTGCATGATCGCCGATATCGGAGGAGGTACTACCGACATCGCTATAATTGCTCTCGGAGGAATAGTTGCAAGCACATCCATCAGACATGCCGGAGATAAATTTAACGAAGCGATAATTCAATATATAAGAAAAAGATATGCCTTCCTGATCGGCGAGAAAACTGCCGAAAAGCTTAAAGTGGAGGTGGGTGCGGCTTGCCTTGATATAGATGAGAACGGTGACGAAATTATCAAGACGGTAGAGGCAAGCGGTCGTGACATCATTTCCGGACTTCCTAAGGTGATAAACGTAACAAACAGAGACATAATGCTTGGACTTCAGGAGTCGGTTGACATGATAATCGACGGCATCAAGGCGACGATAGAAAAAGCTCCGCCTGAAATAGCGGCAGATATAGCAACTAACGGCATGATACTTTCAGGTGGCGGCGGAATGATCTATAACCTGGATAAGCTGATAGAAAAAAGGACAGGAATCAAAGCAAGGACTGCAGAGAATCCATTCGAATCCGTTGCTCTCGGAACAGGAACGAGCCTTAACGATATAGAACGCCTGAAGATACATGCCTCAAGCGTAAAACACAGATAATTAAGGGTTCGTTATAATACTGTTAATTGATGAGGTGGCAAAGTATGAAATGGTTTAAGGAACATAAATTTATAGGGATACTTTTATTTGTGCTCCTGATTACGCTTGCACTTCTCGGTGTTACAGTAGGTACCGGAATAAACGGCGTAAACGGGCTTAACAAAATATATACGGCTATAGAAAAACCTATGGTATCCGTCGGTGACTCAATAAAAAATAATATTTCAGGTATATTCAAATACAGATCGTTGCTTGCGGAAAACGAGAAGCTCAAAGAAGAAAACGAGAAGCTGAGTAATGAGGTCGTAAGCCTTACTATGACGGCGGATGAACTCAAGAAGCTTGAGAATCTGTCAGCGGCTTTGAATTACGAATTTGTAAAGAGCGGAGAAAATATAATTACATCCGATATTACCGCTTTTGACGGTCAAAACTGGACGAACTCATTTACTATTCCGAAAGGCACGGAAAGCGGAATAAAGCCGGGAAATATCGTTATAAGCGGTAAGAATCTCGTGGGCAGGGTGAGCGACAGCGGTGACGGGTGGTCAAAGATAATACCTTTGACTGACGAGGCAAGCCATATAAGCTTTTGCCTTGCGAGCAACAATAACCTTATAGGAATCGTTAAAGGCAATGACGACGGAAGCCTCACCGGATATATGCTTGATAACAAAGCCGATGTTTCAGAGGGGGATGCGATAATAACATCAGGTCTCGGTTCATACCCTAAGGGGATATACATCGGCAAAATATCAAAATTCGAATACGACGGCAATCAGCAGCTCATCAAGGTCACTGTAACCTCTGATGTTGATTTCAGAGTGATTGAAAAGGTAAGTGTAATATTATGAAGCGCTTAATATTATATGCGGGATTGGTGTTTGTTTTGCTGCTTCACCCGGTTATCGTATTTTTGCTTCCGAGCGGAATTATGATAAACCCGGGATTATGTCTTATAATAGTCGCTGTTCTTGCGATGGAGGATGATAGGGCAGCCGCTTTTTTTGCCGCAGCAAGTATATCGTCTCTTGTAATAGATTCTTTTAACGCACAGTTTGTAGGCGTAACGGCTCTCGCATATACCGTAACGGCTCTATTTGTGAGATTTTTGAAGCATAGAATAAATGTCGAAAATATTATTGCGGATGCTGCGGCAGCGGTTTCCGCAATAACCATATATAACTTTTCTGTATGGGCACTTTACGCTGTCCTCGGCTCCAAATGGAGCATATTGCACATGATGAAGATGATCCATAAGGCTGTACTACTTGATTTTCTTATAACCGTTATAATCCTTGCATTTATTGCAAAAGATGTAAAGAGAGTACGAAGAAACAGGTATTTTGAATGAACGAAAAGCTCAAAAAAATAGATTCAAGATATAGAAATATAGTAACTATTATAGTTATACTTATGCTCCTTCTTTCGGGAAGGCTGTTTGTGCTGACTATAGTCCAGCATGAGAAGTGGTCATCTGCCGAAAACACGCAGAACACCAAGACTATATATACTCCTGCGCCGCGAGGGAATATATACGACAGGGACGGCAATCTGCTTGCGGGAAACAGACAGATCTTTGCGGCAGTTTTTAATCCAAGCAATCTTACGACAGAAGAGATAAATAATTCTTCGCTGCTTTTGATAAATAAGCTTATGGAGAACAACGAAGAGTTTATCGATGACTTTCCGGTTCTCATAGACGAAAACGGAAACTTCACATATACATACAAAAATGAACAGAGCGAATGGCTCAGGAATCATAATTTTTCTCCTGAGGCTACAGCCGAAGACGTATTTAATAATTACAGGACAACATACTCGATAGATCCTAAGGCCGATAGATATGAGGCAAACAAGACCCTTAACGAACGATACAACATATATCTTCCTATAAACATAAAGAAGATGAAGTTTACATTTGAATCCGATCTCGAAAACTTTCTTTTGCGATTCGGCTTCAGCAAAAATGATGTGAGCAAAGGCATCGACCCAAAGAAATGCTTCGAAGAGCTCAGAGAATCTTATTATGTAGACAAAAACCTTTCGGATACTGAAGCAAGAAAAATATTTGTCGTAAGAAACAAGATCTCGGAGCAAAACTTTAAGCGTTATCTTCCGATTACGATTGCCGTAGGCATAAGTAACCAAAGCGTAATATATTTCGAAGAACAGAATCTTGCAGGGGTAACCGTTTCACCGGAGACGGAGCGTTACTATCCTAACGGTAAAACGGCATGCCACATAATAGGATATTTAGGCTCGATTTCAGAAAGCGAATCGGATTATTACATCAAGGATAGAAACTACCTAACAACTGATCTTGTCGGTAAGGACGGAATAGAAGGTGCCATGGAGGAATCTCTGCACGGTACAGCAGGCGTAAAAACCATAATGATCAATAGCAACGGTGAATATGTTTCTACCCTGAACGAGAACGAAGGCAAAAAAGGTAATGATGTTTATCTTACTATGCAGCTAAAGCTTCAGCAGGCGGTCGAAAAAGCTCTCGAAAAAGCCGTCAAAGGAACGGAACATGCAAGAAGCGGAGCTGCGGTTGTACTTGATGTCAAGACTGCCGATGTGCTTGCGATGGCGAGCTATCCCGACTTTGACATAAATTCCTTTGCCGACGGCATATCCTCAAAGGAATGGGCTGCCGTGCAGCCGGAAAATCCTCGTGCGGCATTTTCGCCTGCACCGCTTTTTAATAATGCTACAAGAGCTGCGGTGTCGCCGGGATCGACATTTAAGCCTCTTACGGCGATAACAGCTCTCAGCTGCGGACTTAACCCGAATCTAAGGATACAGGACAAAGGCTTCATCAAGATAGGCACATCCGTTTTCGGTTGTTATACATGGAATGCTTATAAGGGAACTGACGGATTTGAAGATCTCGAATACGGAATGGGCAATTCATGCAACTACTATTTTGCATGTATAGCAACAAACTGGGATTATATAAACGAAACATCTCTTGGATACCACAAAGATATTTCAATAGATGATATAATAGCAAAAGCACATGACTATGGACTTGACCAGCCGACCGGAATAGAAATAGGCGAAACCGTAAGACCCGGCGTATCTAAGGAAAAGAAAACCGAGGCATATAAACAGTCACTTTCATATGCGTTATACGAAAAAGCAAGAGTATACTTCCCGCCGGAGGTATATAATGACAAAGACAAGCTTTCGAAGAATATTTCAACTATCGTAGGTTGGATTTACGACAATCCGGAGTTTAATGAGCTGACTGAGCTTGTGAGAACAAAGACCGATGTTCTCGAGGATCAGGCGGAAGCATGCGCCATGATGGTAAAATTCGATTATTTCAATTTTACAAAATGGACCGAATTTGACGTATTTAACGTATCAATCGGTCAGGGTGACAACGCATATACTCCTATACAGGTGGCAAACTATATAGCAACTATAGGAAATGACGGAATAAGAAATAATGTAAATCTCGTATACGGTGTTGAAGGTAAGGGGAAGACCATAAAGCCGGAGCCTTTTAATACGAATACCCCGAAGGAGGACATAGAAGCCGTAAAGACGGGTATGAGGCGCGTATGCTTAAAGGGAAGTCTTGCCGCAAATCTCGGTACACTTCCATATGACGTCATAGGAAAAACAGGAACGGCTCAGTATCAGGCTATTAAGCAGCCTGAAAGCGAAGTTGAATACCTTAAGGAGCATTTAGAGGAAATCAACTCATATGCCGGAACTTCAGTTACGTGGGATCAGGTACAGGAGAAGGCAAAAGAGCTAATCAAAAAGGCAGATGAATATCTGACAGAGGAAAACGTAATAGATGATGCGCTGATCGAAGTGAGCGATTACAACATTACGATGAATATCATAAACAGGTATAAAGAAACTTACGATGATTTTGCGTGGATAGTTACCCTTGCACCTAAGGACGATCCTCAGGTGTGTGTCGTAATTATGCTGCCGGAGGGGGGACTTGCTTCAGAAGTGGGTGAACCGGTAGCAGACATTTATAAAGCGTATTTTGAGAATAACACCGGTGTAGAAAAGAAGCACGTAGGGACAGAAAATACCGGCTCGAATAAATGGCAGTGATGTAATAAACGGTTGGAGGAAAGAATGGGTAAGGTTTATGTTGTGGCTTCCGGCAAAGGGGGGACAGGAAAGACGATGTTTTCTGTCAATTTCGGAGCGACATTAGCGAGAAAAGGCTTCAGTGTGGTTTTGATAGACCTTGATATGGGACTTAGAAACCTCGACCTTTATTTTGGACTTGAGAATAACGTCGTATATGATGTTTATGATGTCCTGACAGGACTTTGCAGAATAAAGCAGGCTCTTATCAGAGATAAAAGATTTGAAAATCTCTATATTATGGCAGCCTCACCGACAAGAAGCGACGGATGCCTTACGCCTCTCCATATGAAGGTATTGTGCAAAAAATTGAGCGAGCTCTATGATTATATAATAATAGATTCACCTTCCGGTATAGATGATGCGCTTGTACTTGCTTCAGCAGGTGCTGATGAGGCAATCCTTGTGGTTAACCCTGACTATTCGTCAATCAGAGATGCCGATACGCTTGACAGACAGATAGTTTCTCTCGGAATAGAGAAACGACATCTTGTCATAAATAATGTTGATGCCGAGCTTATGGCGGCAGGGTATGCTCCGAAGCTCAGAGAAATTACGGCAATGCTGAAAGCCCCTCTTGCAGGCGTGATACATAACGATCAGAACATAAAAATATCAACGAATCTCGGTATACCTATCGTTCTCAAAAAAGGGACATATATAGAGGAAAATTTCATTAACATAGCAGAAAGACTGCTGAACGAAAAATACGAGGGACTTAAATAATCAGAATTTGATCTTTTTGCTTCTTGAAGCAATGTTTAGGATGAGCCCTATTGCTATCATGTTAGACACGACGGAAGAGCCTCCATAGCTCAGGAAAGGAAGAGTGATTCCTGTTACCGGCATCAACCCCATAGTCATGGCTATGTTTTCGAAGATTTGGAATATCAACATTCCTATTATCCCGGAGGCTATGAGCGCACCGTAAAAATCAACGGAGCCGCGGACTATGTGCATGACCCTGACTAACAGAACGCCGTAAAGGCTTATTACAATAAGACCGCCGAGAAGACCGAGCTCTTCGCCTATAACTGAAAATATAAAATCGCTTGTCTGGACCGGAATGAAGTCCAGACTTTTTTGTGTGCCGTTAAAAAGCCCCTTGCCGAATAGACCGCCGGAGCCGATTGCGACCTTTGATTGCCATACCTGCCAGTTCCCGTAAAGACTCAGGTTTTCGGGGTGAAGGAAGGCTTCGATACGCTGCTTCTGATAATCTGCCATAAAGAGATATGCAACAGGCACCATGGTTGCGCCAAGTGCAAAGAGCTTTGCGAAGGCTTTTACGTTTACACCTGCGAAAAATACCATGACTATCCAAATGGAAATGAAAACGAGGGCGCTTCCGAGATCCTCTTTAAGAACTATCAGTATAATAGGGGCGGCTATGAGAGCGGCTTTTACGACGGACTTAAAGTCGTAAAGCTTATCCTGATTCTTTGTCAGGTAGTCAGCCATTATGAACAAAAAGGTAATCTTGACGAGCTCTGACGGCTGAAAATCAGTGACGCCCAAGCTTATCCATGCACGAGATCCGAACTGCTCTTTCCCGAGACCCGGAATATATACCGTAAGCAGGAAAAGAACGGAACCGATATAGATCCACTTTGTTATATCCTGAAATATAGTATAGTTATAGCGCATCAATACGATTATAGCGCATATACCGATTATATATGCCGCAGTCTGAACGATTACGCTGCGTGAAAAGAAGTTTACATCCACGGTTGTGCTTCCTATCATCAGGATGCTTAAGCCTGCAAGTGCCGCAACTATAATGCAGACCGTTTTATCAACATTTTTTCGAATATATGAAAAATAGTTCATGCTTTTACTCCAAGATTCTTGACATTTTATCTTATTGAACATTATAATATAATTTGTTGAAGTATGGCAAGTTCTATATTGAACAGGCACATTTAAGCCTTAAAAATAAAGACAAGTCAATAAAGAAGGAGGTGCATCAGTGGGAACACCAGTATCACTAATAATATCACTGATAATTGCGTTTATTACTCTGGTCCTTGGACTGTTCATCGGATATATTTACAGAAAAAATGTAAGTGAAAAGATAATCGGAAGCGCAGAACAGAAGGCGAAAAATCTGATTCTTGACGCAGAGAAAAAATCCGAAACGATCGAAAAGGAAAAGATCCTTGAAGCAAAAGAAGAGGCTCACCGCTTAAGAAACGAAGTTGACAAAGAGGTAAGAGAGAGAAGAAACGAGATCAATCGTACAGAGCGCAGGATTACTCAGAAAGAAGAATCCGTAGATCGCAAGCTTGAAGGAATTGAGAAAAAAGAAGAAAACATCAATCGTCAGCAACAGGAAATAGCTGCCAAGAAAAAAGAAATCGACAGTTTCCTCGAAAAGAAGGTAGTAGAGCTCGAGAGAATTTCCGGACTTACGGCAGACGAGGCGAAGCAGATTCTGCTCGAGGAAATCGAAAAAGACGTTCGCCATGATGCTTCGCTCATGATAAAGGATATAGAAGCGAAGGCAAAAGAAGAAGCCGAAACAAAGGCAAAGGGAATAATCGTAGGAGCAATTCAGAGATGTGCGGCAGATCAGGTTGCAGAATCAACAGTATCTGTAGTACCGCTTCCTAACGATGAAATGAAGGGACGTATAATCGGAAGAGAAGGTCGAAACATCAGAGCTATAGAAACTCAGACCGGTGTAGACCTTATCATAGACGATACGCCTGAAGCTGTTATAATCTCGGGCTTTGATCCTGTAAGACGCGAAATCGCAAGAGTAGCTCTCGAGAAGCTCATAACAGACGGAAGAATACATCCGGCTCGCATAGAGGAAATGGTAAACAAGGCTGAACGCGAGGTAAACAATATCATCAAAGAAGAAGGCGAAAGAGCTACATTCGAAGTTGGTATACATAATCTCCATCCTGAGCTTATCAAGCTGATAGGTCGTCTCAAATACCGTACCTCATATGGGCAGAATGTGCTTAATCACTCGGTAGAGGTTGCTCATCTTGCCGGTCTCATGGCAGGAGAGCTCGGAATGAATGTCAAGCTTGCAAAGCGTGCGGGACTTCTTCACGACATAGGCAAAGCTCTCGACCACGAGTTTGAGGGTACTCACGTTGATATCGGAATCTCGGTACTCAAGAAATACAAGGAAACC
Source organism: Bacillota bacterium (assembly GCA_023394035.1). Taxonomy (GTDB): domain Bacteria; phylum Bacillota; class Clostridia; order Peptostreptococcales; family Anaerovoracaceae; genus Eubacterium_B. The sequence continues at coordinate 9,250 of JAEXBK010000071.1, read as the reverse complement.
GATGCCGTTATAAATGCGATGGCGGCTCATCACGGAGACTATGAACCGACCTCGGCAGAGGCTGTGCTTATTGCTGCGGCAGACGCACTTTCCGCTGCAAGGCCAGGTGCAAGGCGCGAAACACTTGATGTATATATCAAGCGTCTCGAAAAGCTTGAGGAAATTGCCAACACAACGCCTGGAGTGGAAAAATCATTTGCTATTCAGGCAGGTCGTGAAATCAGAATAATCGCGAACCCTGATGAGGTCAGTGACGATTGCATTGCACTTCTTGCAAGAGACATATCGAAGAAGATTGAATCGGAACTTGAATATCCGGGACAGATTAAGGTTAATGTAGTCAGAGAGACAAGAGCTATAGACTACGCTAAATAGCGATAACAATCAAGATTTTGCTCCCCGCTTGCGGGGAGCATTTTTTACGGAGGAAACAGATGGTTGTTTATCTTGACAACAGCGCAACGACGAGAGTGTCGGAGGAAGCTGCAAGAGAAATGATGAATGTAATGACGAATGAATACGGAAATTCGTCATCGCTTCATTCATTCGGGTTAAACGCCGAAAAAGAACTGAAAAAAGCCAGGGCGAGAATTGCATTAGCTATTGATGCGGATCCGTCGGAAATTGTATTTACGTCATGCGGTACAGAAAGCGACAACCTCGCAATTATCGGAGCATACAGAAGCCGTATGAGAAAAGGCAATGAGATCATTACAAGTAAGGTTGAGCATCCTGCGGTTCTCGAAGCGTGCAGGCATCTTGAAACCCTTGGCGCAAAGGTTCATTACCTGAATGTAGACAAAAGCTGCATGATAGACCTTGAAGAACTGAAGGCATGTATTAACGAAAAAACCGTGCTTATATCAATAATGAGCGTAAATAACGAAACCGGAAGCATAATGCCTGTAAAAGAAATAAATGCTCTTAAAGGAGAGGCTGCTTTTCATACGGATGCTGTCCAGGGCTTTGGGAAAACAGACATAAAAGCCGGTTATGCAGATATGATTTCGCTGAGTGCACATAAAATACATGGACCGAAGGGCGTAGGCGCGCTTTGTTTTTCAAAAAGGTCAAAGCCTCTGCCGATTCTTTTCGGTGGTGGGCAGGAAAAGGGCTTGCGCTCTGGAACAGAGAATATTCCGGGAATCGTCGGCTTTGGAATAGCGGCGGAACATTATCTTAAAAACAAAGAATCCATACGCAGAAGCATTGCAACTGCAAAGGAAAGGCTTCTTAGCAATATAAATGACAGTATAAGCGATATAAGGATAAACAGCCCTGAGAACGGTTCAAGTGCTATTTTGAACGTTTCGTTCTTAGGAACGAGGTCTGAAGTAATACTTCACAGGCTGGAGCAGTCCGGAATAATGGTATCGTCAGGCTCAGCCTGTTCCTCAGGGAAAAAAGGTGCGAGCCACGTTCTCAAGGCGATGGGCTTGAGCGACAAGGAAACGGAGGGTGCCATACGCTTCAGCTTCGGCATGTATAACACGGTCGAAGAAATGGACTATACGGCAGAAAAACTGAAAGAGGCTGTAGAAGGATTCAGGAAACTCGGAAGCTACAGATGATATAAAAGGAATATACGGGGAATTGATATGAACGAAAAAAATATATTAATAGTAAGGTGCGGAGAAGTTGCGCTGAAGGGAATGAACAAACCGTACTTTGAACGCATGCTTGTCGAACGCATAAAAAAAAGACTGAAAGCATCGGATCTCGGAGCGGCAGACGTCAAACGCCACGAGGGTCTGATATACGTTACATTTGATAAGACATTTGCGCACAAAACCGTTGCCGCTGAAATATCAAAGGTATTCGGCGTAGCGTCGATAAGCCCGGCAGTTGAGGCGGAGTCCGCTCTCGAATCTATAGGTGAAGAAGCGGTGTCATTCGTGAAGTCTTTGATAGATGAGAAGGGAATAAAGACATTTAAAGTCGAGGCAAAGCGCGCCGACAAGAATTTTCCGGTAAAATCGCCTGAAATAGGAAGGCTGATCGGAGCGGCGATACTAAAAGGCTGCAAGGTTTTGACGGTCGATGTTCACGAGCCTGATGCAAGGATATTTGTTGATGTGAGACATGACAAATCATACATATATACGGATAAGATAGCCGGCTTCGGAGGACTTCCTCTCGGTACGAACGGAAAGGGGCTTATACTGCTTTCAGGCGGCATAGACTCTCCTGTGGCGGCATGGATGATGGCAAAGCGCGGCATGATGCTCGAAGCGGTTCATTTTCATTCATATCCGTATACGTCACCGAGAGCGCAGGAAAAAGTTGAAGAGCTTGCGGGTATAGTTGCGTCGTACTGCGGCAATTTCAGAATGCACGTTATAAACGTTCTTCCGATTCAGGAAGCGATAGTGCAGAACTGCCCTGAACCTGAAACAACTATACATGTAAGACGCTTCATGATGATGATAGCCGAGCGCATAGCAAAGTCATGCGGTGCGATGATGCTTATAACAGGTGAGAACCTGGGTCAGGTGGCAAGCCAGACTGCGGAAGCCTTGACTGTGACCGACAGGTGCGTGGAGATGCCGGTGATGCGACCTTTGATCGCTCTTGATAAGGTTGATATAATGGAAAAGGCGAAGGAAATAGGCACGTTTGAGAAATCAATAGAGCCATACGAGGATTGCTGCACGGTATTTCTTCCTAAGCATCCTTCAACAAAACCGTCGCTTGCGAAGATCGAAGCCTCGGCATCAAAGCTCGATACTGAACGACTGATAGAGGAGGCAATAAACTCCGAGGAAATCATAGAAATAAAGGGATAAGCAAAACGTGAGTCTTATTCGGTTCAAAATATTTATGTGATTCGATAAAGCTTTATTTACTTAAACTAAGCCAAAAAGTGGCTTGCAAATAGGTAAAAAAAGTGGTTTACTATAAATGTATGCTGTTATTTTTATAACAACTTTACAACATGTACCGGCTTTCCTTCCGTTAAGGAAGGATCGTTATAAAATTTAAGGAGGCAATTACATGAACTTTCAACTGACGAAGGAACAGGAATTCGTACAGAAAATGGTCAGAAACTTTGCTAAGACAGAAGTTGAACCATTGGCGGCGGACATCGATCAGGAGCACCGTTTTCCTACAGAAACAGTAGAAAAAATGGCAAAATACGGTCTGATGGGAATCCCGTTCCCAACTAAGTACGGCGGAGCCGGCGGCGATGAAGTATCATATGCTATCACTGTAGAAGAACTCGCAAAAGTTTGCGCTTCAACAGCCGTAATAGTTTCTGCTCACACATCGCTCTGCTGCTGGCCTATATACGCTCACGGCAATGAAGAACAGAAGATGAAATATCTTCCTGAGCTTCTTTCCGGAAGAAAGCTTGGAGCTTTCGGTCTTACAGAGCCTAACGCAGGTACAGATGCTTCGGGACAGCAGACAAGAGCTGAACTCGACGGAGATGAATGGGTAATAAACGGCGCTAAGTGCTTTATTACAAACGGCGGATATGCTGACGTATTTATCGTTATGGCTATGACTGACAAGTCACAGGGTAACAGAGGCATCAGTGCGTTTATCGTAGAAAAGAACGATCCTGGATTCTCGATCGGAAAGACGGAAGACAAGATGGGTATCAGTGCTTCATCGACAACAGAACTGATCTTCCAGAATTGCCGTATTCCTAAGGACAGACTCCTCGGACAGTTAGGAAAAGGCTTCAAGGTTGCTATGAGCACACTCGACGGCGGACGTATAGGAATCGCTTCACAGGCTCTCGGAATTGCTGAAGGAGCTCTTGACGTTACTGTTGAATATATGAAGCAGAGAAAACAGTTCGGAAAGAAGCTGTCACAGATGCAGGCTCTTCAGTTTGAAGTTGCAAACCTTGCTACTCAGATCGAAGCTGCTAAGCTTCTCGTTTACAAAGCTGCTTTCTGCGAAGACAAAGGTCTTCCTTACGGAGTTCCTGCCGCTATGGCAAAGCTCTTTGCTGCTGAAACTGCAATGAACGTTACGACAAAGTGCGTACAGCTTCACGGCGGATACGGCTACACAAAGGATTACCCTGTTGAAAGAATGATGAGAGACGCTAAGATCACCGAAATCTATGAAGGAACTTCAGAAGTTCAGAGAATGGTTATCGCTGCATCTCTGCTGCGTTAGGATAAAGGAGGATATAGGTAATGTTTAAAATTGTAGTATGCGCCAAACAGGTACCGGATACTAACGAAATCAGAATAAATCCGGAAACAGGCACACTCATCAGAGACGGTGTTCCGAGCATCCTCAATCCGGATGACGCAAATGCTCTTGAAGAAGCACTCAGAATCAAAGACACAGATCCTGAAAATGTTCATGTAACTGTCGTTTCCATGGGACCTCCACAGGCTTCAGACATGCTCTTCGAATGCCTCGCTATGGGTGCTGACGAAGGTATACTCGTATCTGACAGAGCCGTAGGCGGATCTGATACATGGGCTACTTCAAACGCTATCACAGCTGCAATCAAGAAGCTCGACTATGACATGATCTTTGCAGGTCGTCAGGCTATCGACGGAGATACAGCTCAGGTAGGACCTCAGATCGCAGAAAAGCTTGATCTTCCACAGGTAACATATGTTCAGAAATTTGAGCTTGCTGCTGACAAGAAATCAGTCAAGGTTGAAAGACAGTTAGAAGACGGATACGAAGTCATCGAAGTTCCTATCCCTTGCATGCTAACATGCATCAAGGAACTCAACGTTCCAAGATACATGAACATGAAGGACCTCTTTGCTCCTGAAAAGGACATCAAGGTTTGGAATGCTGCAGCGATTGAAGTTGATCTCACTACAGTAGGCCTTAAGGCTTCTCCTACAAACGTATTCCGTTCCTTTACACCTAAGCCAAAGGGAAAAGGCGTTATGCTCGAAGGAGATACTGAGAAGGAATTAGCTGCATCACTGCTTGTTAATCTGAAGCAGAAGCACGCTATCTAAGGAGGAAATGAACATGTCAACAGTAAATTTTGCTGATTACAAAAATATTTGGGTATTTGCCGAACAGCGTAACGGCAAGCTGATGAACGTTGCTCTTGAGCTCATCGGCGAAGGCTACAAGCTTGCTAAGGATATAAGCGAAGACAGCAAGGTCTGCGCTCTTATCGTAGGTGACAAGGTTGAGCATCTTGCTCAGGAATGCTTCGAATACGGAGCAGAAGCTGTTTATGTAATCGAGCATCCGCTTTTAAAGAACTTCACAACAGATGGATACACAAAGGTCATCACATCCGCTATCGAGCAGTTCAAGCCTGAGATCATTCTCTACGGAGCTACTCATATCGGAAGAGACCTTGCTCCACGTGTAGCAGGTCGCGCAAACGTAGGTCTTACAGCTGACTGTACTCACCTTGACGTAAGCGTTAAGAACTATATTGACTTTGCAAATGCAAACACGACTCTGAACACAGCTACTCTTGATCCTAACGATACAGACAAGAAGCTGAAGATGACTCGTCCTGCATTCGGCGGAAACCTCATGGCTACTATCGTCAGCCCTACTTCAAGACCTCAGATGGCTACAGTAAGACCTGGCGTTATGTCAAAGCTTGAGAGAAAGCCTGGCGCAAAGGGTGAAATCATCCACGTTAACGTTGAACTTGGCGAAGCAGATATCAGAACAAAGATCATCGACATCGTTAAGTCAGCAAAGGAACTCGTTTCCCTCACAGATGCTGATATCATCTGCTCAGGCGGAAGAGGACTCGGCGATCCAAGCGGTTTCGAGCTCATCAAGAAATTTGCCGACAAGGTTGGCGGTGTTGTTGGTTCATCACGTGCATGCGTAGATGCAGGATGGATTTCACATGACCACCAGGTTGGACAGACAGGTACTACAGTAAAGCCAAGAATTTACTTCGCTTGCGGTATCTCCGGCGCTATTCAGCACCTTGCAGGAATGTCAAATTCAGACATCATCGTTGCTATCAACAAAGATGCAGACGCTCCTATTTTCGAAGTTGCCGACTACGGTATCGTAGGAGACCTTTACAAGGTAATTCCACAGATCATCGAAGAGTGGGACAACGCAGAAGCACTTGCTGAAGCTGTAAAATAGTTCATGTAAACAAATAACGAAACCGTGTGCATCCGCACACGGTTTCTTGTATAAGCGAAAACCCCGCGTTAGACGCGGGGTTCCGTAAAAGCTATGCGTTTGACCAGAAATCTCCCAATACTTAGAATGTTATTGCGGTCTGCCAACTGCAAACAGACTAAGGAGGAGGAAATCATGGGTCTTAATGACGTACATAGTCTATCGCATTCCAAGTGGAATTGCAAATATCACATCGTGTTCGCATCAAAATATAGAAGAAGAGTATTCTATGGAGAAAAAAGGAATGCGATAGGGAAAATACTACGACAATTGTGTGAATGGAAAGGCATCAATATTCTGGAAGCAGAAGCATGCCCAGACCATATACATCTTTTCGTTGAGATATCGCCAAAGATAGCAGTATCAAGTTTTATGGGGTACCTCAAAGGGAAGAGTACAACGATGTTGTACGAGCAATTCGCTGAATTGAAATACAAATATCGAAACAGAGAATTCTGGTGCAAAGGGTACTATGTCGATACTGTCGGAAAAAACGAACAGCGAATTGCAGAGTATATAAAACATCAACTCGACGAAGATAAATTGGGAGAACAATTAAGCATCCCCGAAGTGAAGAATTCGAGAAAGAAGAAATAGAATGAGCTGAAAACGCGGCTGGCAGACTGCGTTTACGCGTTGCACGCGTCCCGCGAGGAGCAAGGGCTATGCCCGGATGTGAAAAACCCCGCGTTTGACGCGGGGATGTTTTTTTCTTGGCTCTATAATAAATGTTGGGGTAGAGTCAAAGCTTTTGGATTGTAATTTCATGGCAAGTTTGATGAAGGTTATTCAATCTTTCGCGCTGTAGATATTTCTGATTTTTTTATGTATATTTTAGAATTATTCACTAAAAAAGAGATAATAGATACGAGAATCTTCTCTGAGGCCGATTCTGTAGATATTCAGAAAAAAATCATGAATAAAAAAGATTTATGCACTATTTTATAACGATTTGATACGGGATAACGCACATTAAAAAAATATCAACCTGAAAAAAGAACCTGCATGATATGCAGGTTCAGTTGGTATCGCCTAGGGGAGTCGAACCCCTGATTCAGCCGTGAGAGGGCTACGTCTTGACCACTTGACCAAGGCGACATATTATTGATTGGCGCATTTTCCTATTGAAATAACGCAAGTGTTATTATATACTATGAAAGTTGTATTGTCCAGCATTATTTTAGAAAAATGGGAAAAATAAATGAGCGCTGCAGAAATTATCATCTTATCATTCGGACTTGCAATGGATGCATTTGCCGTTTCAATTTGTAAGGGACTTTCCGTCAGAAAAATGGAGCTTAAGCACGGACTTTTGTGCGGCTTATATTTCGGTGTATTTCAGGCATTGATGCCTGCTGCCGGATGTCTGCTCGGCATGAGCTTCAAGGACTTGATTGCGGATTTTGATCACTGGGTAGCTTTTGTACTTCTCGTTCTTATAGGACTTTCCATGATAAAAGAGTCGAGAGAAGAATCTGAATGTAACCCTGATTTCGGCATAAAAACAATGGTTTTGATGGCAGTAGCTACGAGCATTGATGCGCTTGCGGTAGGCGTGAGCTTTGCATTCCTGAACGTTGCGATTGTTCCTGCGGTGCTTTCGATAGGCATAATCACATTTGTGCTTTCATTTGCAGGAGTTAAGATAGGAAATACCTTCGGTGTGATTTACAAAAGCAAAGCAGAGCTTGCAGGAGGAATCATTCTTATACTGATAGGTACAAAGATCCTGCTTGAGCATACCGGCATCATCAATTTCTGATGACCTGCCATGCCGATACGAGCTTTTCGAGGCTCCATGCGGCATTTGCGGGAGACGTTGACGGAAGATAGACAGCATCAATGCCGATGCTGTTTTTTATATGCGTTTGATACAGATTATATGAGGCTTTACCGTTTGTATATATGCGCTCTATGCTTGATGCTTTAAGGATTTCAGAGATGTCATTCGGCACTGCATTTGTTATTGAGCTGTCGGAGCTGCCGCTTATCTCACAGCTTTTTATTACATCCCAGAGCGCGATTTTTGTTTGCGTTAGAAGCGTACGCTTATCTGCTGTCGATATAGGTGTAGGGGCATCAAAAATCGCGCTTACGACTTTCCAAAAGCGATTTTGCGGGTGAGCGTAATAGAACATGGCTTCGCGTGATTTTACGGAAGGGAAGGAGCCAAGTATGAGAATCTTTGAGTCATTTTTGAAAAAAGGGTCAATAGGATGATTTATCATTATATTCCTTTCAGATCGTCATCATTTGCAGATTTCGCCGTTTTCTACAGGGAAGGCGTCAAAGTCAATAGGGTGGGCAATGAACCATTCTAAAAGCTTAACGACGGATTCGTAGCTGTCATTGAATGAGCCTGATATTTGATACCATCCGTTTTCATTTTGGAATGTGATCGTTTTGTTCTGGTATTCTCTGCCGACGGCGACAATTGGGGTGTGACCGCGCATGGTAAATGTTTTATACTCTTTTTCTAAAGGCGAGAAACAGTCTTTGACTTCCTTTATCTCATGCTTGCCGGCAAGCACCTCAAGAGAACTGTAATCGCTTAGATCATCGCCGTTTATATACCAACCGATGTGTATCTTGTAGAACTTGCCGCCTTCACCGTAAAATACTGTTAAATCAAATAGTGGATGATCCTCCATAACCGGTATAACACCATTTTCTTCAAGCTCTAAGCGTAGATTGGAGAAGCTTCGAAGCGCCTTGAACTGAGCCACTATGTCGGATAATTTAGCATGGCTGATCGAATCAGGATACTGAGCTGAATTGCTGAAATACATTTCCGGCGAAAAGCCGGGATTCCAGCTTTGATAAACGGGCTTATTATTATCCCTTAGCATAAACAGACCTGCAAACATCAGCACGAATGTCGCCGCGGCGATTGCGGCAAAACGCCTGAACAAAACAGGTTTTTTATTGTATGTTGAATGTGCGCTTACTATATAGTCATCATCTATATTGCCGAAGGCACGAATCATCAGATCGCTTTTCATATGTCTATTTCCTCCTTTTCAAGATGAATTTTGAGCTTTTCTCTTGTTCTTTTGAGCATCATTTTAACCTTGCTTTGCGTAAATCCGTAACGGCTCGCGATGCCTTTGATGGAATCGAGATACCAGTATCTGCAAACAAAGAC
>JAEXBK010000045.1 GCA_023394035.1 Bacillota bacterium | reverse complement strand
CGCCTGCTCCGCCGAGTATCATATACATTTTTTTCTTACTTTTCTTTTCCGCGTCATTTCCCTCCGGCAAAGGTTTTCTGCTTCTTGGCGTTGATACGGACACAGCATCCTTTTCAGGAGTTTTACGTGCGATATTTGTCTTTTCTTTGTTATCCGCCTCAATAGATACGGATCTTCCGGACGCACCGCCTGCAAGCACCTTTTCGCCAAGCATCTGCGAGAGAAACTCTATATTTATAAGATCCTCATGAAGCTCATCCGCATTTCTGTATCGGTTAGCCTGATACTTGTCTGTCGCCTTAAGTATTATCTTTTCAAGCGACGGTGGAATGTTCTTTGCGAGCTTTGATGGCGGTATTATCTCCTCGTTTATGTGTTTAAGAGCAACTTGCACAGGACTTTCTCCGTCAAAAGGAACTCGTCCTGTCAGCATTTCATACATGACTATACCGAGCGAATATATGTCGGATCTTTCGTCTACATATGATCCTCTCGCCTGCTCAGGTGAAAAATAATGAACGGAGCCTATGATCTTACTTGTTTCCGCAACCATTGTTGAGCTGCTTACAGCTTTTGCTATACCGAAATCCGTGAGCTTTGCCGTTCCGCCTTCCGTAATCAGTATGTTGTGCGGTTTTACATCGCGGTGTATTATTCTATGCTTGTGAGCAAGTGAAAGAGCAGATGCCATCTGCTTTGCCACTTCTATTGTAAATTTATAGTCAAGAGAGCCTTTTTCGCTTATTATATCAGACAAAGGTCTTCCCTCTATGAGCTCCATGACTATGTAGTTTATATTTCCCGATTTTCCTACGTCATATACTGCTACTATATTAGGATGCTGAAGACCTGCCGCAGCCTGAGATTCATTCTTGAAGCTCTCTACGAATTGTTCGTCGCTTGTATATTCAGGTCTAAGTATTTTTATGGCAACATATCTGTTTAGAAGTCTGTCTTTTGACTTGTAAACCACCGCCATTCCGCCTTCACCGATCTTCTCGACCAGTTCATATCTTCCCGCAAGTAATTTACTCATTATTTTTCGTCCTCCATTACCCTGATACAGATTGCGGTTATGTTATCGCCGCCACCGTTTTCGTTTGCTGCATCCACAAGTAAGTTTACCGTGTCCGTCATGCTCATGTTCTTATCGAAGGTTCGCTTTATCTCCGTATCCGACAGTTCTCCGTAAAGGCCGTCCGTACAGAGCAGTATACAATCGTCTTCTTTTATTTTTATTTTGAATATGTCAGGACTTATAACATTCTCCGCGCCCACTGCCTTTGTTATCATATTTTTGTCGATATGATGCTTCGCCTCGTCCGCTGATATAACTCCCGCCTTTACAAGCTCGTTAACGTATGTATGATCCACGGAAATCTGCTTAAGCTCACCTTTGCGGTACAGATATGCTCTGCTGTCACCTACATTTGCTATATACATATTTTTTCCGCGCAGCAAGGCTATTACCATAGTCGTAGCCATACCATGATTTTCCTCATAGCGCTGCGAAAGATCATATACTCTGTAATTTGCCCGCTCTACCGCTTCTCTGAGTACCTCTTCTCCACTCATGGACTTTTCCGGGCCCTCCTCAATATATTGAGCCACCTCGTTTACCGCAGTACGGCTTGCAATTTCGCCTGAGCGATTACCTCCGACCCCGTCTGCCACGATAAATACGGATTCTTTTCTAAGTATGAAAAAAGCATCTTCGTTATTGCTTCGTTTTACTCCTTTATCGGTCTTAAATCCTAAATCCACCATGGATTCTCCTTTACTTCAATTATGCCTGCTTAATTTTTTCTGATTAAAAGCGCCGCAAAGAACCCGTCTGTGCCTGTATCCCACGGGTTAAGGCAAAGCTTACGCTCCAATAAATATTCGTCGTTTCCGTCCATGAAGCGCATTATGACATCTTCGTTTTCTGTGCGGTTTACGGTACATGTACTGTATACAAGTCTTCCGCCCGGCTTTACATAGCGTGCGGCATTACATAGTATTTTGTACTGAATATCAGCAAGCTCCTTGCCGTTTTCCGCAAACGACTTGTATTTTATCTCCGGTTTTCTCCGTATTACGCCTAGTCCGCTGCACGGAGCATCAACGAGCACTCCGTCCGCACACTGTTCAAAGACTTCGTTATATACGGTTGAATCTGCTGCAAAGCCTTCTATACATGAAAGATTGAGGCGTTCTGCTTCTTTTTCTATAAGTGCTACTCTTTTTTCGTATTTATCAAATGCGATAATCCTGCCCTTGTCGTTCATAGATTCCGCCATTGCGCACGTCTTTCCGCCCGGAGCCGCACAAACATCAATTATAGTCTCGCCCGGTAAAGCGTTCATCATATCCGCAATGAAACACGATTCTTCGCTTTGGACTGAGATCATGCCGTTTTTGTATAATTCCGATTCGAGAACATCTCCGCCTGAGGCAATAAGAATCCTTTCGCTTATCCTTGACGGCTCCGTGTCGCAGCCTATTAGCTTGAGCTCATCAGATGCTTCTTTAGGAGAGAGCTTTGTAAGCTTCACCCTCAAATTCATCTTAGCCGGCTTGTTCGCAAAATCAAGGAATTTTTCGGTATTACCTAAGCCGTACTGATCCATCAAAAGCTTGACGGTTTCAGGTATGCATGAATATCTTACAGAAAGATAGTTGATACTATCCTTTCCTCGTTCCGGCAAAGATATGTCGTCCTTCCTTCTGATGAAGCCTCGCATTACTCCGTTTACAAATCCGGCTCTGCCTCTGAAATATTTTTTTGCAAGCTCAACAGTCTCGCTTACGGCTGCATATTCAGGCACGGAATCCATAAACATCAGCTGATAAATCCCCATCCGGAGAAGAACAAGCATGTCGCTTTTTAACGACTTGATTCCTTTTGAAACTATTCTATCTAAAAAATAATCAAGATACAACCTGTTTTCGAGTGTCCCGTATATCAGCTCTCGAATAAATGCCGGAGAATCCGGATTCAGCTTTCGTATAACAGACGCAATCTCAAGGTTTGAAAATGAAGAGTCCTTTTCTATTGCTTTTAGTGCAAGAAATGCGGCTTTCCGGTTTTGATCCATTATCTGTTACGCCCTCTTATGATAAGTATTCTTGCAAGATTGGCAAGAGCTGTCGCAGCAGCAGCAACGTAAGTAAGCGCAGCCGCATTAAGAACTTTTCTGCACCCCGCAACTTCATCTCCTGATACGACATTCTGCGTTTCTATATACTCTATTGCCCTGCGGCTCGCATTAAATTCCACAGGAAGCGTTACAAGATGAAAAACTACAACTATCAAAAATGCGATAATCCCTATATTGAGAAGCATATTGCCCATTACATTCGTATTTGCCGAAGATATGAGACCGAAGCCTATCATTATGAATATCCATGTCAGGCTTGATGCAAAGTTTACTATAGGCACGATGCTGTTTCTGAATGTGAGAGGAGTATATGCGTTTGCATGCTGCACCGCATGACCTGCCTCATGACATGCCACGGCAACAGCACCTATCGACGATGCATTACAAACAGATGCCGAAAGATTAAGTGTTCTGTCCTTCGGATTGTAATGATCCGTAAGATGTCCTCCAACCTGTCGTATCTGAACAGAATTAAGACCGTTTGCATCGAGCATCATTCTTGCCGCCTGTGCACCGGTAATATTCCTCGAGTTTCTCACCTGTGAAAATTTAGCGAATGTTGATTTTACCCTTGCACTTGCCCAAAATGACAAAAGAATAGCCGGTAAAAGCAAAATTATAGTAGAATCGTAAAACATATTAACCTCCTTTATTTAAGAAGCATGCCCGCCTCAATATGATTTCCTCTTAGGAAATCCGAAACCGGCATCGTTTTTTTCCCCGGAAGCTGAAGCTCCGTTATCAGAAGCGTTCCTTGCGCGCATTTAACGCATATTCCGGAATCGGAGACGCTGACGATCTCTCCCGGTTTTCCTTCACGGTCGTCCTCACACGCCCTCGCACCTTTGACTTTGAGTATATCGTCTTTGTATGTACAGTATACACCGGGCCATACATGATATGCCCTTAACATTCTTTCTATCTGCCGAGAAGACATGGCCTCAAAATTGATTCTTCCGTCTTCCTTTTTTATTATACCTGTAAACGTAGCCTTTGATTCATCCTGCTTTACCGGGGCTACGCTTCCTTTTGATATTTCAGTAAGAACATCACATAGCAGCTTCCCGCCCGCTTCTGCAAGCCTTTCCGAAAGCTCCGTATAGTTCATTCCGTCTATCGGAATAGAGACCGATGACAGCATATCCCCCGTATCAAGACCTTCTGCCATCTGCATTATGGTAACGCCGGCTTCTTCATCTCCGTTCAGTATAGCGCTGTGTATCGGAGATGCTCCTCTGTACTCAGGAAGCAGCGAAGCATGAATGTTTATGCAGCCTGATTCGGGTATATCAAGAATATCTTTGGGAAGTATACGCCCGTAAGCCGCTACGGCAATTACATCAGGCTTTATCTCTGCAAGCCTCTTTATGAGATCCGTATTTCCCTTTACCTGCTGCGGCTGTACGACTTCTATGCCAAGAGCCTCTGCCGCAAGCTTAACAGGCGGAGGAGTCATTTTGCCTCGGTTCCCCTTCCTGTCCGGCTGTGTAACGGCAAGCACGACTTCATGTCCTTCAGATACAAGAGCTTTCAGAGAAGGGACGGCAAAGTCCGGCGTTCCCATAAAAACTATTTTCATATATCTTCCTCTTCATCCTCTATGGACTCAGGCTGTCTTACATTTTCGGCTTTGTCCGTATAGAGAATTCCGTTAAGGTGATCGTTCTCGTGGCACATCACGCGTGCATCAAAGCCTTCAAATTCGTATTCCTGTTCTTTACCGTCAAGGTCAAGTGCTCTGATTTTGATTTTTTCCGGTCTTTCGACAGTTCCTATAAGTCCCGGTACAGACAAGCAGCCTTCATCTGCCGTCTGAGTGCCTTCTTCATCATATATCACCGGATTGATCATATAGTAAACTCTTTCAGGCTCAGGCTCCGCAATGAACATTCTGCGCATTACACCTACCTGTGGAGCTGCAATTCCAACGCCTGCTTCCTGTCTCATCGTTTCTAACATATCTGCAAGAGTTTCTCTTATTCTCGGAGTTATTTCTGTTATTTCTCTGCACGTCTTTCTGAGGATAGGATCCTCTTCCGTTACAATATTTCTAAGCGCCATTGTCATTCCTTTCATTCTTTTAGTATATGCTGTACGGATTTACGTCTATAACGATGCTCATGTCACCTGCTGTCTGCATCTGTTTTTCGACAAATCTCGACAGATAGTGCATATATTCGTTTCTTAATCCGCTACGACTTTTTATCAATAGGTTTACTTTGAATTTATTACCCTTTTTGCCTTTGAAGATATCAGCCTTTTTCGGGTTGAATATATCTTCGGGATTATCTGATATGCGTTTTGACAAGATGTATTCTCTGCATGCATTCGCTGCGGCTTCAGAAACACCTGATTTGCCGTGTATAAATTCAACGAGTATCAGATCCGAATAAGGAGGATAATCCATCAGCCTTCGGTATTGGTCTTCAGTCTCGTAAAATCCCTTGTAATCGTTATCTACGGCTCCTCTGACCGCAAAGTTTTCGGGATCGTATGTCTGGACAATTACATGCCCCTTCTTATTTCCCCTGCCTGCCCGCCCCGCCACCTGGGTTATAAG
>JAEXBK010000102.1 GCA_023394035.1 Bacillota bacterium | reverse complement strand
GACCTGCAGAGCCTATGGGCTGCCCGGGTTTAGCCGGAGTAGGACCTACATAATATATTATGGCGTCTTTAAGATCTAAAGGCAGTTCCTTGCCTTCGTCTATCAAAGCGCACAGGCGCTTATGCGCAGCATCTCTTGCGGTATATATGACTCCGCTTATAAGAACGCTGTCTCCCGATTTAAGTTTTCTTGCGTCATCCCTCGAAAGAGGGGCTTTGATTCTGATGGTCATTACAGAACCTCCGTTTTATGTCTTGTCACATGGCAGTTGATGTTTACTGCAACGGGAAGACCTGCTATGTGAGTCGGATATTTTTCGATATTTACTGCAACTGCAGTCGTCTTTCCGCCGAAGCCCTGAGGACCGATGCCGAGTGCATTTATCTTCTCGAGCATTTCTTCTTCGAGCTCGGCATAGAAGCTTTCGGAGTGTCTTGCGTCAACGGGACGCATGAGAGCTTTTTTTGCAAGGTATGCGGCTTTATCAAATGTTCCGCCTATGCCGACTCCTACGACTATCGGCGGACATGGATTCGGACCTGCTTCCTCGACGACCTTGAGGATGAAGGTCTTTACACCTTCGAGACCGTCGGAAGGCTTGAGCATCTTGATCTGACTCATATTTTCGCTTCCGAAACCCTTTGGCGCTACGGTGATCTTAAGCGCATCGCCGGGAACTATGTCGTAGTATATCATAGCCGGTGTATTGTCGCCCGTGTTAACTCTGTCGAGCGGATCCTTTACTACCGATTTTCGGAGATACCCTTCGCTGTAGCCCTGTCTGACACCTTCGTTTACGGCGTTCTCGATATTGCCGTTTATATGAACATCCTGACCGATTTCGAGGAATACGCAGGCTACACCGGTATCCTGACAGATCGGCTGATTTGTCTCATCGGCTATTTCATAATTTTCGATTATGCGGCCAAGTATCTCTTTGGCCGTAGCCCACGTCTCGCATGAGGAGCAGGCTGATAGGGAGCGCTTCATGTCCTCGGGAAGATGGCAGTTTGCATCTATACAAAGCCGTCTTACGACATCTGTTATCTTGTCGGCAGATATTTCTCTCATCGTTTTTCTCCTACATTGTAAATCGTATCGAGCAGCGAACCGTCCCTGTAAATGACCTTTGCAACCTCACGGTCTCCTTTTTTGAGACGCTTAGGAACGCCTGTTATGCGCTCCGCCTTTGATTTTAGGTCGTGTATGTCTATTACAGGAAGCCCAGCGTCCATGAGTCTTGACTTAAGCTCTGAAGCCTTAGGATTTACGGCTATGCCGCCCTGAGTTACGAGCACGTCTATATCGCGTCCCGGTGTTGATATGCAGTTTACTCTGTCTGTGACTATAGGTAGGCGTGCTCTGAACATCGGTGCTATTATCATAGAGAGCTTTGCGCCGGCTGCAGTATCGCTGTGACCGCCTGAACCGCCCATTATGTATCCGTTTGAATCCGTATGCACGTTTACGTTGAAATCGGTATCTATTTCAGTTGCTCCTAGTATTACGACATCGAGCGAGTCTACGACTGCACTCTTTGATGACGGCGAAGCATAGTGGGATGCCGAAATTTCCCTGTGGAACGGATTGTTTCTGATGGATTCAACAGCCTTAAGGTCAAAGCACTGAACATCGAGCAGGGATTCGAAGCATCCTGCATTTAGCATATCTACCATGTAGCCTGTTATTCCGCCGAGTCCGAAGCTGCCGCGTATATCCTCCTTGAGCATTATATCCTTGAGGAATTTTGCTGCCGCAAGCGAAGCACCGCCTGCGCCCGTCTGAAATGAAAAGCCGTCCTTCAGAAGTCCGGAATGTTTAATGACCTGTGCCGCATGCTGCGCCATTACAAGCCCTACGGGATCGCGCGTTATCTTTGTGGTGCCCGAAACTATTCCGTTAGGATTTCCGATGGCCTCGACCTCAACTACATAGTCTACATATGTTTCCGGAATCGACCAGTCGAGAAACGGGTAAGGCACGAGATTATCGGTTATGACTACGACGTGCTTTGCATTCATCGCATCAGGAAAAGCATATCCGAGGCTTCCGCACGCAGATTTGCCGTATTTACCTGAGCAGTTACCCATAGTATCGGCGGTAGGAGCGGCAACAAAAGCAACGTCTATAGGCGTTACGCCGAGCTCTATCGCACTTGGACGACCGCCGTGCGTTCTGAATTCTACGGGTTCTTTGAGAACGCCTTCGGAAACGGCATGCCCGATACCTGCCGCCATGTAATTGCAGCAAAGCTTTTTGACTACATTGTTTTCTATGTGTTCAAGGAGAGGTGCGTGACAGTCGAAAAGTGAGCTTGCATTTACCGTGAGCTCGTGTATGCCGAGGCTTGCTATTTCTTCCATGACCATGTTTAGCACATAGTCACCGTTTCTCAGATGGTGGTGGAAGGAGACTGTCATTCCGTCTGAAAGCCCGGTGAGTTCGATTGCTTCTCTAAGCGTTTTTACCGTCTTGTTCATTTATATGCGCTCCTTTCCGAGCCCGAGAGCTTCTGCCATTGCTATTGTCTGTTCAGCCCTTGAAACTATAGGTGCATCGACCATCTTGCCGTGGAGAGCTATCGCTCCGCGACCCTGTTCCTTTGCTATTCTTATCGCTTCCATGACTTCGTAAGCGTATGCGATGTCCTTTTCGGACGGGCTGAATACCTCATTGATAGCTCCGACATGTCTCGGCGAAATGGCAGATTTGCCGGAGAAACCGAGAGCTTTTGCATATGAAGCATCTGCATATATACCTTCGTCATCGTTTACATCCGTAAAAGGTGTGTCTATGACTTCGACTCCGGCGGCTCTTGCACATGCGACCATGCGGCTTCTTGCGTAATCTATTTCCTTGCCTTCCTTGGTGCGCTTGCAGCGAAGGTCGGCTGTAAGATCTTCGGCTCCGAGGAAAAGCCCGGATATTCTTTCGCAGCACGATGCTATATCAAAAGCATTTTCGAGACCGAGCGCCGTTTCGATAAGCGGCATCAGCTTGACGGTGTTGCGTTTAAGACCGAGCTTATCTTCTACCTCAGCCATATAGATGTCTACCGCAATTACATCGTCTCTCGAATTTGTCTTAGGAAGCAGGATGTCAGCAGGCTTTTCGGGCATGATCTCGTCCAAGTCGCGTTTCCAGTAAGGCGTATCTGTTGAATTTATTCTGACGACTATCTCAATTCCTCTGAAATCAAGGTATCTCATAGTATTTCTTACGAGTATTCTTGCAGAATCCTTCTCGGCAGGAGAGACAGCATCCTCAAGGTCAAAGATAACGGAGTCCGCTCCGAGGCAGTTCCCGTTTATCAAAAGGTTCGGGGTGTTTCCCGGGATAAAAAGCATTGAACGGCGCATATCAATTCTCCTTTCCGCGATTTACCGCAGTTTCGATTCTGGCACGGATGACGCAGTCGAGTGCGCCGCGATCCGTTATCCTTAAAATTGCTGAGGTTACGCCGCATAAAGAGAGAACTTCGTGCGCAAGCTCTTTTATGGAGTCGCCGAACTGCTCCGAAACTACGGATTCGAGACTAAGCTCTATATTTCCGTTTCCGGGTTCTATTTCCACATACGCATCGCTTGACTCCATTGTGCCTGCGGATGCCTTTTTGATTATCTCGGACATTTATTTGCCTCCTTGCTCAAAAGGAACTGTACTATAACAATTAATCAATATTATATAATACAATCATGTTTTTTTCAATCAATATTATGCTATAGCTTTTCAAAGCGAAGCGTTTAGGATATACTGTCGTTAAGCGGAGGAAACACGAAAATGTACACTGAAACCATATCTCTTAGGGGCAGCATAAGAGAAAAATCCTGGCTTGATTTCATAGGACGACAAGGTCTCGTTTATGACTCTTTTCCGGACTTTACGGTTAACGCTTTTGACGATGAAGGAAATATAACGGCTACGGCATCTCTTGACGGAAATGTCGTAAAATATGTTGCCGTCGACGAAAGCGCACGCGGAGAGGATATGACGGCTAAGGTGCTTACCGAGATAAGCCGTGAGGCCTTTGATCGCGGAGTAAGACATCTCTTCTTATATACGAAGCCGGCAAACCGCCTGATGTTCGAGGGGCTGTTCTTTTATCCGGTCGCATCATCAAAGAACGTTCTTCTTATGGAGAACATCAAAAACGGCGCTGAAGTATTTGTAAGATCGCTTGCCGAAAAGGCGGGGGCGGAGCCTGAAAAGGGAAATGTCGGTGCAATCGTCATGAACTGCGATCCGTTTACGCTCGGTCACAGAGCACTTGCGATGAGGGCGGCGGAGGAATGTGACAGGGTATTTGTATTTGTCGTATCCGAGGATAAGGGCACTTTCCCTGCGGAAGACAGATTTCAGCTCGCAAAAGAGTGCTTGAGCGACATCAAAAATATCACGGTTATGCAAACCGGTCCTTATCTCGTTTCACAAGCCACATTTCCGACGTATTTTCTCAAGAACAGGGACGGGGCTTCTTATGCCAAATGCGGGCTCGACATGGAGATATTCGCAAAATATTTTGCGAAGGCTTTCGGCATAACAAAGCGATTTATCGGCAGTGAACCGATTTCCGCACTTACGAGAAAATATAACGAAGCGATGAAGGAATTTCTTCCGAAAAAGGGTATAGAAGTAAAAGAAATAGAGCGCATAAAATCTTCTGAAGAAGGGGAAATAATAAGCGCGAGCCTTGTCAGAAAACTTTTTTCTGAGGGGAAGACGGACGAAATAAGGAACCTCGTTCCGGAGGCGACCTTTGATTATCTTAGAAAGCGGTATGCGCAAGGAGGATTAGATGTCAGCAACTGATAGCAGGCTTAACAGCCACATATACAGCACTTATTACGCTCCGAGAGGAAGGAAGCGTATATATGATCTCGGTATTCAGATCTCACAGCAGTATCTTTCGCCGTTTGACAAGATAATAGGCGTCATAGGCGAGGCCGGCTCAGGAAAGAGCGCTCTCATAAAAGGAATGTTTCCGGGACTTGAGCTGACAAACGATGACGACGGTGTTAATGTAAGACCGCTTCCGATAATGGAGCAGGATAATGAGATGGGCTTTTTTACGCCGCATACATATCATCTTGACATCAGATTCGAGATGGGATTTTCACAGCTGTCGATGCTTGCCGATGCGATAATGCAGGCAGTAAAAAGAGGGAAGCGTGTAATCATAGAGCATTTTGACCTCATATATAAGGTGCTCGGAATGAATGCGGATCTTCTGATCGGAATAGGTGAAGAGGTTGTAATAACAAGACCTAATCTATTCGGGCCGGTGCCGCAGGATGTTTACGACATAGTATACAGCTCGCTGCCGTACAGACTTATGTCGCATACCGCAGAGGATTTATGCGAATATTGTATGCCGGCTGATGAGGTCGCAAGGTGTAAGCACGGCGATGTAAAGCACGGCTTTATCATGGAATTTCCTGATCATGAGCCGGATATAGACCTTGAACAGCTCGAAAGCATGGTTCAAAAGCTCATAGATGCCGATCTTCCTATATGCTATCAGGATGACAGCCATGTAAGCATCGACGGCATGATACATCCGTGCACGGGACCGCGCACACACGTTTCGAGAACCGGCATGATAAAGGAATTTCATCTACTGAACCACTTCATATACGACCAGTTCAACAAATGCTACATGATGGTCGGATGCGTAGGCGAGCACTCCGTAGACAATCTGAAAAAACTCGATGATATGAATAATCAGAGTCTGATGCGCTGATGGAAGAACATGTTACGATGGAAGAAATGCTGCTTGCCCGTGAAGCGCGGGCAAACAAGCAGAGTTTACTGATAAACAAATATCGAAAACCAATAATATGCTTTACGATGAACATGGCAGGGGAGATCAAAAGAAGCGAGCTTTCCGATATTGCTTTCATAAGCGGAGCTTCGCTTATAGGCGAAATCCTCGGTGAGCCTGTTTTCATGGAAATAGAAGTTAGGAAAACAGGTTCGGAAGCGTTTTTTGTCTATGACGGCGATCCTGAAATAATAAAGCAAAGGTGTATCGAAATAGAAGAAACACACAAAGCTGGGAGGCTGTTCGACATAGATGTTATAGCGTCTGACGGATCAAAGCTTTCACGCGGCAAACGCAGAAAATGTATCGTGTGCGGAAGCGATGTATTTGAATGCAGCAGGTCAAGGGCTCACGGGCTTTCTGCGATAACCGAGAAAACCGAAGTCGTTTTATCGGAGTTTGCTGCCGAGGAGCTTTCTGACAGGGCGGTGGAGGCTCTTATAAACGAAGCGGAGCTGACACCGAAGCCCGGTCTTGTCGATGCCGAAAACTGCGGAGCTCATGATGATATGAATCTTGCACTGCTCAAGAAAAGCGCAAGGTCGCTAAAAAGCTATTTTCATGATGCGGCGCTGCTCGGACTAAGGAGCAAAAATAGCGATGATACGGAATCATCCAAAGCCTTAAAAAAAATAGGAATTGATGCCGAAAATAATATGCTTGAGGCGAGCGGCGGAATAAATACCCACAGAGGTGCGGTGTTTATGCTCGGAATACTTATCTATGCGGCGGGAAGGTGCCTTATTTCAGGCAGCGATATTTTTGATGAATCAAAGCGTATATCAAATACCCTGTTTTGTCTTAAATCCGCCGAAGCCTCGTACTACACTCACGGCGAAGAGGTGAAGGCAAAATACGGAGCAGGCGGTGCGATGGCGGAAGCTGTTTTGGGCTTTAAAACGGTCAAAGCGGTTTACGAAGTTATGTCTGATTTCGGAGCTCATGCGGCGCTTATGTATGCCATATCGAAATGTGAAGACACGAATCTTTTGTTCAGGGGCGGTCTTGCCGGCTTTGATTTTGCGAGGAAAGCGGCAAAGGATATATTCGAGGGGATAGCATCGGGAAAGCTCGGCGAAAAAGCTGCTGAAACGGCAATAAGTGCGCTTGATGATGAATTTATCGAAAGGAATTTGTCGCCCGGAGGAAGCGCTGACATACTTGCAGGCGCTATGTTTCTTAAGAGTATTGAAGAATGGGTGTGCGGACTTAGATGAAAATAAAAGTAACAAAAAAAGATTTCGATGATGTTATGAAAATATCCGGGGGCAAAAGGAAAAAGCCTGTAAAGCAGTCATTTTTCTGGCGAATTTTGATGAAAACGCTATCTGCCGGAGATTTGAGGAAAGCGAATTTCAGGGCTGAGTACAAGGGGAT
>JAEXBK010000090.1 GCA_023394035.1 Bacillota bacterium | reverse complement strand
ACTTTCGAATAAAACCCTTATATATACGATTGTAAATTCGGTTACCGCATGCTCCAATTTTCTTACATATTTTATCTTTCTGTTTCCTTCGATGTATATAGACTATAAATCCGAAACGAACAGAAACAACGCGATAGATTCACACCTTGACTTTGTTGAGACCGGCTCCTACTACAGCTACGGCAGTGACAACAAAATGAGCTCAGCCGGAGTTGTCATTCCACAGAGCGGCGATACGATATACGTATCATCATCATTTTTCGAAGGAAGCATCACGCTTAACTCGGATGAGGCAAAGGAGCTTCTCACACGTTTCAAAAAGCTTTCAGCCAAGGCATATTCCGGTGATGGCGAACGGAATAGCGGCGATTTAAGCGAAGAATACGAAGATATGCTTGGAGATTTCGCAAATGTCATCAAAGGAAACTTTGCATTCTTAGAGCATATCGCCACATTTGACTTCCGTTACAAAGCGGCTGAATCCGTAAGCTTTGACACCTTTGACAAAATGCACAGCCTCGGTGACGGAAGCTTCATGGGTGAGTTTATTGCCCGGAATACCGAGACAAAGACGGATTATACAAACTATGTGGGCATAAGCAAAACAGATGACAAGCTTTTTATCAGCATGTCCTCAATAATAAATCCGGCATCTTCGGATATACTGCCGGTTGTTATCGGCGCAGTTCCCGTCATACTGCCTTTGATCCTCCTCTTCGCCTTTGCGATATCCGCTTTGTTTTCAAGGTCTTTAGTTGCTCCTATAACAAAGCTTGCGCGTGACGCTGACAAAAGACGGCACAGCGGCGGGATCACGCTTCCTCCTATTGAAGTAAACGGAAATAACGAAATATCCGACTTGGCAAAATCACTCAATATGCTGTACACAAGGCAGGAGGACGCCATGTTGCGTCTTAAGGAAGAAGGTGAACGAAAAGCTGTATTCCTCAGAGCATCTTCACATAAGCTCAAAACACCTATCGCCGCCGGAACACTTCTCATCGACGGCATGATATCAAATGTAGGTAAGTTCTCCGACAGAGAAAAATATCTTCCTGAGGTCAAAAATCAGCTTGTAACTATGAGAGACATCGTCGATGAAATACTAAAGATAGACAAGATTCCCGAGAACATAGAAACCGCTGCAATAGACATAGGAAGCCTCATACGAGCCGTCTTTGACGCACACCGCATAAATGCTGATGTAAAGCAGATCGGATTGCACTGCGAAGGTGCTGCCGTCTGGGACAGTGACATTAATATCCTAAGCCAAATCATGGATAATCTTATAAAGAACGCAGTGGACCACAGTCCTGAAGGCTCTAAGGTCAACGTATATGTGTCATATGACTCCATATCCGTCGAAAACATGCCGGCCTCAATTCCTCCGAACATGCTCCCTAATCTGTTCGAGCCTTTCGTCACCGGCGGTGGCAAAGGGCACGGACTCGGTCTGTATGTTGCGAAATACTTTGCGGAATTGCTCCATATGCAGATTAAAGTCAGTTCGGAAAATGACAAGGTAACTTTTACGCTTAACAGAAATACAGAAGGGAACAAAGAATATGCTTAAACTCGAAAATCTCAGAGTCAGCTACAAAAGCAAGCCTGCACTCGACCTTAAGACAACGATTGAAATAAACGACGGTGAACGCGTCGGAATTATCGGCAGCAACGGAGCCGGAAAGAGTACCCTACTCAAAAGTATACTCAAAACTGTCGAATACGAAGGAAGCATAACATACGATATTTCTCCGGAAGAAATTGCAGTCCATATGCAGCAAAACGAATACAGCGATATCGTTCCTGTGCGCATAATAATGGAAGCTGTTCTCGGAATGCCTGTGAATAAACATCCTCTTGCAGCGGAGATGATAGAGTTTTTCGAATTCGAGGACTGCCTGAAAAAGAAATGGAAGCATCTCTCAGGAGGTCAAAAGCAACGATTGACTCTGATTCTCGTACTGTGCCAGGAAAGTCCGCTTACAATGCTCGATGAAGTAACATCAGGTCTCGATTTTGAAACGAGACAGAAGCTTATGGAAAAATTGACGGAATGGTACAGCGAGCGCAGCACCACCCTGCTTATAACATCTCATTACTATGAAGAGCTCGATAATTTAGCATCAAAGATATTGTTTCTCGACAAAGGCAATCTCATAGCTTACGGCGACAAAAATGAGCTTTTCAGAAAATATTGCGGCAGAGCTGTAATCACCTGCAAAGCATCAAATGAAACGGAAGCTATTGCGGAAAACCACCGCACAGTTTTAGCTCCTTCCGGCACGATTGCATTCAGCTGCCGTAACGCAGAAGAGGAAAATGAAATATTGCGAGCTTTGACGGAAAAGAATCTCAACTATCGCCGCAGCTGCAATGATATCGAAATAATGACCATAAACGCAAAAGCCGCTTATTACGGAGGTACATCAAATGAAAAAGAAAACATTTAAATATCTATTGAAATATGAGCTCCTGAATAACCTTTATAACGGATATTCCTTCTTTTTCGGCGTATTGTTTCCGCTCTTCATGCTTCACATACTGTCATTTGCATTGACGAAAAAGATTCCCGTAAGCGCGCAAACAGAGGTCAACACCCAGCTTTTTCTCGGTATGTCGATGCTGCTTCCGCTTGCCGCCGTATTTCTGAGCTATGCCGCCTCATACTCAAACGAGCTTGAAAAAGATATTCCTTCAAGACTCAATCTGTATGGGCTTTCACAAAAGACTTTGTTCACGGCAAAACTCGCCGCTAATTTTATCTTCCTGACTGCAGGGCTTATAATATACGTACTATTTTCTTTTCCGTTCATCAAAATAGCCGCTCCGACCGTAGGAGCTGTAGTTATCTGGCTGTTTATGCTCTATCTGCTTGCGTCGATCTTACTTGTCCTCGCACACGGCATAGCGAATCTCATTCGCAAATTCGGCATAACATACGGCATCGTAATGGCACTTTATTTCGCAACAATGATACTCAGCGGACTTATGGGGCTTGACGTAAAGGATCTTCCGGGATTTCTTAAACCGTTGTCAAAAATGCTGCCGTCAACGCATATAGGAAATTATTACATCGACTATTGGATGGGCAGATCTTATAATTTTGCACCGATGATATCCGCATTCATCTTTACCGGAAGCATCTGTATCATTACACTACTCATATCATTCAAAGTACGCGGGAGAAAAAAATAATTCTTACCAGCAACATTCAGAGTATCGTATAATATCAAAAATCTCTTCACAAATATAAAAGGCATATGTTATAATTTAAAAAACTATATATGCCAATTATGTTCCTTAAATCTTAAGGCTAAGAGGGAATTCGGTGAGATTCCGAGACGAGCCCGTCGCTGTAATTGAGTTGTTTCTTTAATATGCCACTGGTATTTCCGGGAAGGTAAAGAAATTTATATCATAAGTCAGAAGACCTGCATAATTTGGATTACGCTGTCTCGTGGAAAAGATTAAGGTAAAACAGATGTGGCTTCTCCATACCTTCTTTTGAGGTATGGTTTTTTATTTTATTCATGCGATAGCGGGCTTCTACAGTCATTTCACTTCGGAGGTAAAAATGAAAAAAACACTAAAGACTACTGTAACTTCATTGCTTTTAATTGCATTACTCTTGCTTGCTTCGTGCGGAGGCGAGTCTACTACGCCATCAGATACAAAGGATGATGTGCCTGAAAGACTTGTAAATAAAGAAAATGTAATAATTGGACTCATGCAGTCATCACTAGAAAAAGGCTTCGATCCGTGCAAGGGTTGGGGCAGCTATGGTGTTCCGCTAATGCAGTCCAAGCTTCTAGATCTTGATGCTGATAATAACATCATAAATGATCTCGCTACCGAATATAGCGTGAGCAGCGACGGCTTAACTTGGACATTTAAGCTCAGAACCGATGCCAAATTTTCGGACGGAAAACCCGTTACCGCAGGCGATGTGGCATTTACTTACAACAAAACCAAGGAAATCGGAACAAATTACGATTTTTCAACATTAGAAAAAGCGTCTGCTGCCGATGACAGTACGGTTATTATCAGTTTCTCAAAGCCATATTCGGCGTTTATTTATGACGCCGCATCTTTAGGCATAGTTCCGGAGCACGCCTATACCGACACCAATGCCTATAGCGCTAATCCTATCGGTTCAGGACCGTATAAGTTTGTAAGCTATTCTCAAGGTCAGCAGCTCATTCTTGAAAGAAATGACGACTACTATGGTAAAAAGCCAAAGTTTAAAAAGCTCACACTTGTTTCAATGAGCCCTGACACTGCCCTCGCTTCATTAAAGGCCGGCGAGGTTGATATCGTTAACGTTAGCGAAGCCTTAGCTCAGGAAAAAATCGAAAATTACTCTGTCATAGGTGCAAAATCCATGGATTTCCGGGCCGTTTCCATGCCTGTAGTTGCACCGGGAGGAACTAATGCAAAAGGTAATCCTACCGGAAACATTGTTACATCAGATATTGCCATCAGAAAAGCCATTAACCACGGTGTAAACCGTCAAGAAATGATAGATAATGTACTTTACGGTCACGGAACAGCAGCAAAAGACCTCTTCGACTCTCTGCCATGGGGTGTGAAAGACGAAATGGAAAAAGAATTTGTAGACGGAAATATCGAAAAAGCAAATGCAATGCTTGACGAGGCCGATTGGAAGCTTAATGGTGAATACCGCGAAAAGGACGGAGTAAAAGCCGAGTTCACACTTCTCTATCCTGCATCTGACGATACAAGGCAATCGTGCGCAGAAGCCTTTGCTGCACAGTGCAAAAAAATAGGCATAAAGGTTGTCCCGGAAGGATCCGATTGGACAGAAATGGAAAAAAGACAGTCGAAAGATGCAATCGTTATCGGTGGAGGTCAGTACACTCCTGTTATGGTTGCAAGATTCCATTTCAGCGAAAAAATGGATGGTCCTTGGTCAAATGTAGTAAGAGAAAATAATCCTGTAGTGGATTCTCACATACGCGATGCTTATGTTCAGACAGAAGAAGATAAAGCCGTTGAATCTTGGAAAAAAGCGCTTTGGGACGGAAAAGAAGGCGGAAGTGCCCTTGGTGAAGCTCCTTATTGCAATATTTGTTATCTCGAGCATCTCTACTTTGTCAGAGACGGACTGGATATAGGTCGTCAAAAGCTCCATACGCATTCAAGAGACCTTTCAGTTCTTGCCAACATTACCGAATGGGACTATAAATAGTCTATTATCATTTGATAAACAAGAAAGGAGAATATAGCCCGGTTACAACCGGGCTATAACTTGATATATGAAGAAAGTCGCCGGGCAAATCGCAAGACTTATTCTACTGCTTTTTGCTATTTCCATAATAACATTCCTGTTGATGAAAGCATCACCTATCGACCCTGTAGCAAGCTATTTGGGTGCTGACAGCAATGTTACCGAAGAGCAATATGAATATTTGACCACCGTATGGGGTCTTAACCAGCCCGTTTTAGTTCAATACTTCAGATGGATTTCGGGAGTATTCCACGGGGACATGGGCAACTCATTTGCCTATCATAAACCTGTATTTGAGCTTATTTCTAACGCTTCTGCCAATACCTTTTTGCTTATGCTGACTTCATGGATTTTCTCAGGTTTACTAGGCTTCGCTTTAGGGATAATTTCAGCCGCATTCTATGGAAAACTTATAGATCAGCTAATACAGAAAATATGTTATATCTTCGCATCCGTTCCGACATTTTGGTTTGCGATACTGATGCTTATGCTTTTTGCCGTTCAGCTAAGATGGTTCCCTGCGGGGATGTCTGCTCCTATAGGTCTTCTTGAAAACGAAATAACTTTTGGGGACAGAATCTATCACATGATTTTGCCCGCATTGACACTGAGTATTCTCGGCATATCAAAAATTACATTATATACAAGGGAAAAGCTTATTGCCGCCCTAAATAGTGAATATTTTCTCTATGCTAAGGCCAATGGTGAAAGTCTTTGGGGATCAATAAAAAGACACGGTATAAGAAATATCATTCTTCCTGCTATTACAATTCAATTCGCATCAATAAGTGAGCTATTCGGAGGTTCCGTCCTTGTTGAAAATGTTTTTTCTTATGCGGGGTTAGGAAATATGACAAAAGTTGCGGGAATCAAGGGAGACCTCCCTCTGCTTATCGCAATAACCTTAATATCTGCGGTATTCGTATTCAGCGGCAATTTGTGTGCAAACCTACTATATCCTGTTGTCGATCCGCGAATAAGGGAGGGGCTCAATAATGATAGATAATACATTGCAAACAAAAAAGAAACCTTTTGGCTTAAACCTCAGGCAGAGAATAATATTATCTTTATCTCTTTCTATAGTCTTCCTCGCCATAATATTAATTTGGGGAAGTCTTATCAACGAAGATTCATATGGCGTCAATTTTGCAGAGCGAAACTCCCCACCAAGTATTGAACACATATTCGGCACCGACTGGATGGGCCGCGATATGCTCTTTAGAACGGTAAAAGGACTAAGTACAAGTTTGGTCATAGGCGTCGTTGCCTCACTCATAAGCTGCACATTTGCTGTTATCATCGGTTGTGCGTGTGCAATATTCGGCAAACGCGTCGATCGCTTTTTTCTTTGGCTTATCGACCTGTTCAACGGAATGCCGCACTTAATACTTCTCGTGTTAATTTCAATCCTTGTAGGTAAAGGTGCAACCGGGATATTGGTCGGTGTCGCACTTACCCATTGGACTACCCTTTCAAGAATCATAAGGGCTGAAATTCTTTCTATAAAAACCGAACCATATATTTCAATTGCAAGAATACTTGGCACCAATAAATTACATAT
>JAEXBK010000063.1 GCA_023394035.1 Bacillota bacterium | reverse complement strand
CGTAAGGATAGGGCACTATTATAGCAGGCTTGCCCGCAGCCGAAAGCTCTGCGAGTGAAAGTGCTCCCGCTCTGCATATTATAAGGTCGCTCACGGCATAGCAGTCCGGGATGTTATCTATAAATGGTTTGATAATTACATTTTTATCGAAGGTCTGATTTTCTCTTTTTGCAAGAGCCTGCAGCTCATCAAAATATCTTTCTCCTGCGCCGATGATAACGGTTTGCCCTTTTTTACCGTTTATGCGCTTAGCATATTCGTATGCCACATCGTTAAGCGTTTTTGATCCGAGACTTCCGCCAAATGAAAATACAACAAAATCGTCTTCCGCAATTCCAAGCTTGCTGCGAGACGCTTTTTTGTCGAGATCAAAGAAGATACTTCTCACCGGATTCCCCGTAAAGACATTTTTCTTCGCATTCCCGAGCCTTTTCTCCGCTCCCTTGAATCCCAAAAATATCTTTCTGCAAAACGGAGCTACGACTTTATTTACGAGTCCCGGAAACGAGTTTTGTTCGTGAAGATAGCACGGTATGTTCATAAGCCTGCCTGCAAGCATGACGGGAGCACTTACGAAGCCGCCCGTTCCGATTATGAAATCAGGCTTTGTTCTTCTAAGTATCTTCATCGCAGCGGCAGTGCCCGCAGCGGTAAACAAACAAGCGAGTGCTGCATCCTTTGCTATCTCAAGCTTGCTGCCCACTCTGTCTATCCAGCGAGACGGGACATGATAGAATGTATATCCTCTTTCTTTTACGATTTCACATTCTATGCCGTCTTTGTTGCCTATATATGTTATTTCGGCGGCAGGATCATTTTTCTTTATTTCCTCTGCTACCGCAAGTGCCGGAAATACATGACCCCCGGTTCCTCCTCCTGTAATAACAGCCTTCATTCTTCCTCCTTGGCCTGGCGTGCCACATTCAGGACAATTCCTATCAGATACATCAGTATCCAAAGTGAATTTCCTCCGTAGCTTATGAACGGAAGCGCGATTCCCGTAGCAGGCATGGATGAAGTCACTACCGCAACGTTAAGCAATACCTGCAAGGCTATCATCATTGCGATTCCGGAGCACAGCAATATACCGAGCTGATCCTTGCTGCTAAGACCTATTTTGAATATCCTCCATACCGTCACCGCAAATATCAAAAGCAGAATAGCTATCCCTAAGAATCCGAGCTCTTCTCCTATTATCGCAAGAATAAAATCGTTATGAGGAAACGGAAGGTACAGATTTTTCTGTACGCTTTTCCCGAGCCCGAGACCGATCAGCCCGCCTGTTCCAAGCGCAAGCAAGGATTGCACGACCTGGAATCCGTCACCCGAAGAATCCGCAAACGGATCGAGGAATGTGGTAAATCTGTCATGCCAGTATGATTTGTCGATGAAGCCTATATAATAGCTTCCCGCAAGTAATCCGCCTCCGAGCAGCCACATGTATCGCCACTGCATGCCTGAGCAAAAAGCGATTCCGACGGCTATAAGAAATACCGTAATCGCCGTTGAAAGGTTAGGCTGCTTCAAAATCAGACCGCATACCGCAAAGGTGTATACGACAACAGGCGCAATCCCCTTAAGGCATCTTGCGCGCTTCACTTTGTCCGAAAAATATACGGCACAGCCGAGTATTATAGCAGGCTTTGCAAGCTCGCCCGGCATTATGGTGAACTTCCATATCCTTATCCATCGTGTAGCACCGTAAATTGTAGTTCCAAGAGGGGTGAGCACGAGTACAAGAAGAATGAGCTCTATTATAAGTATCGGATATGCCACATGCCGATATACATGATAGTCTATCTTCGAAACGATGAGCATCAGAATAAATCCGCTTAATACGAAGAACGCCTGCTTAATCAGGAACGAATACGGTGTTCCCGACTCGTTTATTGACGAGTAATAGCTTGCGCTGAAAACCATCACGACGCCGAATATAGACAGCATCGTGACGAGTATTATGAGAGTGAAGTCCGTCTTCCCTCCTGTAATAAGTTTCGGTAATTTTCTCATGCCCTTAAATCAACCCCTGAAATTCTATTTGTCAAGTCCTCTTACGCACTCTTTGAAATGCTCTCCACGCTGTTCAAAATTGTCGTACATATCCCAGCTTGCACACGCAGGCGAAAGCAGCACCGTATCTCCCGGTTCAGCCATCGAAGCTGCGTTTCTTACACAATCAGGAATGTCCTTGCAGTAAATATAGTTTGTGAATCCGTTTCTGTCAGCTGCCTCGGCAATATAATGTCCGTCTCTGCCGAGCAGTATCATTTTCTTTACGCTTCCGCCGAAGGCTTTGATGAAATCATCAAATATCTGTCCCTTCGAGTCACCGCCTGCAATCAGTATCACGTTCCTTTTGATTGCCTTAAGTGCGGTTATTGCGGCATCTATATTCGTGCCCTTGGAATCGTTGTAATATTTTACGCCGTCTATCTGTCCACAGTATTCCATTCTGTGCTCTACTCCCGGGAACGAGATCAAAGCTTTTCCGATAATCTCAGGAGCGATACCTGCAAAGAACGATACGGCTGCTGCCGCAAGCGCGTTTTCAACGTTATGGTCTCCGATTATCATCAGATCATCGGCTGCGCATATTTCGTATTCCGCATCGTCAGTTTTTATTATTATTTTGCCGTTTCTGAGGAATGCGCCAAACCCGAGCTCTTCCTTGCGGCTGAACGGAACGACCCTGCATTTTGCTTTCTTCGAGAGTTCAAAGCACGCCTTGTCGTCATAGTTTACTATCAAATAGCCGTCTCCGCTCTGATTCTCGAAAATCTTGGATTTTGCATTTCCGTACGCCTCCATGGTATGATGGCGATTCAGGTGATCAGGCGTAAGATTCAGCAGAGCCGATACGGTAGGCTTGAAATATTTTGTCGTTTCAAGCTGGAAGCTCGAGCACTCGGTCACAAGATATTCGTCCTCCTCCGTTTTTGCGGCTGCGCCTATTACAGCTGTTCCTATATTTCCTACTACATGCGTCTTTTTTGATGCCGATTTGAATATTTCTCCAACGAGCGTAGTTGTCGTCGTTTTTCCGTTGGTTCCCGTTATTGCGATGAAAGCCGATCTTGCCACTCTGTATGCGATTTCAAGCTCTCCGGTTATTTCGACACCTTTGATTCTTCCTTCTTCTATAAACGGCAGCTCCGGGCTTACACCGGGGCTCAAAAGAATCATATCGAACATTCCCATGTCATACGGCTGTTTTGCAAAGAAGCAGCCTACGCCTTTGCCTCTGAGGTATGAAATGAAGTTCGGATCAAACTCGCCTTCGCTTCTGCTGTCCTGAACATAAACGTGAGCACCCATATCTATGAGCGTCTGAGCTGCTGCCGTGCCTGACTTTCCAAGTCCGACGACCAGTATCATTTTACCGCTTAGATTATCCATGTTTGTACGCATATCATTCACCTCTTAAATCAAGAACACAAAATATGCGGCTACGCAGCATATAAAAGTGAACCCCCAAAACATAGCTACGACTTTTTGCTCCTTCATACCGCACATTTCAAAATGATGGTGTATAGGAGCCATTTTAAACACTCTCTTTCCCGTTGTCTTGAACGAAAATACCTGTATTATTACGGAAAGAGCTTCAAAAACATATATAAGCCCGGCAATTACAAGCAAAAATTCCATCTTCATTACTACGGCTGCAGCTGCAAGCCCTCCGCCGAGTGCCATTGAGCCCGTGTCTCCCATGAATATCTTTGCAGGATATCTGTTATGAAGCAAAAATCCGAGACACGCTCCGGAAAGTGCAGCGCAGAACATCGCGCACTCCGTATTGCCTGTCTTTGCCCCGATTACAAGGAAGAAAAACGAAACTATGGATGTTACCCCTGAGCAAAGTCCGTCAAGCCCGTCTGTAAGATTTACGCTGTTTGACATGGCGACCATGACAAATGTAACAAACGGTATATACCACATTCCGAAGTCAACATAGTCACCGTAAAATGGGATAAATACCTTTGTTCCAAGCTCCGAAAACCTTGCGATATATATTGCAAGCGACGCTCCGAAGAATACCTGAAGCACTATCTTCTGCCAGCCTCTGAGACCGAGATTGTGCTTCGCCGCCACCTTGATGTAGTCGTCAAGGAAGCCAATTCCTCCGTACAAAAGCATCGGCACCAGTACAACTAAAATTTCTTTCTGAAATTTCATTACGGCTGCAAGCAGCACCATAACCGCTACCATTGAAAGTCCGCCCATTGTAGGAGTTCCGGATTTTTTCAGATGCGACTTCGGTCCCTCTTCTCTTATATACTGTCCGAATTGTTTTTTCCTTATGATCGGGATCTGTACTTTTGTAAATACTGCACCGAGAACAAAACCGCAAACCGCCAATAGCGACAGCATTACTATATTATTCATCTTACTCTACCTCCTGAAGTCCGCAAATCGCTTCCACCACAGTTTCAAGACCTATTGTTCGTGATGCCTTTACGAGAACCGTATCACCGTCTTTGATCAGTCCTGCAAGCTCGGCTTCGAGACCTTCTTTTGTGTCAAATGTGATTACCTGCACGCCTGATGCTTTGCACACGCTGCGCGCGCCCTCGGCTATCATGTTTCCTTTTTCGCCTATTGTAATTATAACATCCGTTCCTGACTCTGCGGCAAATTTTCCTACATCACGGTGCGAAGCCTCACTCATGTCTCCAAGCTCGTTCATACCGCCGAGTATCGCTATTTTTCGCTTACCGTCAAAGCTCGCAAGCGTCTTAAGCGCCGATTTTACGGATTCCGGTGCTGCATTATATGTATCATCTATGACAGTTACCTCATGGCTTTTCTTTATCTTAAGCCTTCCGCCCGTAAGCGAAAGCGAGGCGAGCCCGTTTACAACAACGTCTCTGTTTGCACCGGCTTCCATAGCCGCTGCAGCTGCTATGGCGGCGTTCACCGCATTATGAGCTCCGGGAACAGGCAGTGATAAATTCATAACCTCTCCGCCATATTCGAGAGAAAATTTAACACCTTCTTCGCCCAGCTCTTTAATATCAAACACTCTTGCGTCGGCATCAGCTGAAGTCCCCGCCTTTATCAGCTTGTACGGCAGCTTACCACCGGCAAGCATCGATAGAAAATCGTCATCCGCATTGACTACAAGCGTGTTTTCTCTTCCGAAGCTCTCCGCAATTTCCATTTTTGCCTTAAATATATTTTCGCGCGAGCCGAGCCTTTCCATGTGTGATATACCTATATTGGTTATCACGGCTATGTCGGGCTCCGCAATTTCAGCAAGACAGCTTATCTGTCCCGGACCGTCCATACCCATTTCGAGTACAGCAGCTTTCATCCCCGAATCGAGACTTAGCAAGGTCAAAGGAAGCCCTGTTTCGCTGTTATAATTTCCGTAATTTGTTCCGGTGCTGTTCGCCTGTGACAGGATAGAATACGTCATATCCCTTGTCGTTGTTTTACCGACGCTGCCGGTCACCGCAATCTTCTTCATCGCGAAATCTTTGATGTACCACTTTGAGAGGCTTTGAAGAGCTTCAAGCGTGTCCTCAACCAATATATACGCTCCGCCAAAAGCTGCGTAATCATCTGATTCTTTTGATACTACAAGCACAGATGCGCCGTTTTCGGATGCGCTTTTTATGAATCTGTGACCGTCCGTATTTTCTCCCAAAAGTGCAAAGAATACATCATTTAACGCCACCTTGCGTGAATCTATGCTCACACCTCCTGCAGTGGTCATCGGGTCACCTTTTATTATTCGGCCGTTTACAGCCGATGCAATTTCAACAGCCTTTAGCTCTCTCATGCTTACCTACCTGTATATATATATTATTTCATCCTTGTTTATCTTTTTGCCCGGTTTAGGATACTGATCCACTACCGTGAAATCGAGATCCTTGCTCTTTTTTTCTTCATCAGATAGTGCAGGGCTTATCTCGTATTTAAGCTGATACTCGCCAAGCGTTTCTATCGCCTGTTTGTAGCTCTGTCCTGTTATATCCGGCACATATGCAAAGAAGCTGCTCTCCGGGCTTTCGGCATCTTCGCCCGCTTCAACTCCCATGTGCGGCAGTGCATTTGACAAAAACTCTTTGACAACAGGTATTGACGTAACCGACGGATAACCGGAATCCGGTGCGTAGCATATGGCAAGCACTATGAGTTTAGGGTCATCGGTAGGAACGATTGAAATAAAGGAAGTATTTGTCTTGTTAGTATAAACTCCGTCAACTACCCTCTCCGATGTACCCGTCTTTCCTCCAAGCTTATATCCCGGCATCTGCGCAGATACCCCTCCGTATGTGGAAACCTGCAGCTCCATAATTTTTCGCATTTCCTCTGCTGTCTTTTCGGATATGACCTTATTTTCGGTTTTGGATTTGTGTTCGTATACTATATTGCCGTCCCTGTCACTCATCGACTTTATGAAGTGCGGAGCAATTATATTCCCACCGTTTCCGATAGCAGAAATCGCAGTCATAAGCTGGATAGGGGTAATTGCAACGCCCTGTCCGAAGCCCATATTTGAAAGCTCCACTATGCCTACGCTATCCCTGTCATAATATATAGGGTATGCCTCTCCCGGGAAATCAACATGAGTCCTGTGTGTTATTCCATAGCCGTCAAGGTATTTATAATACAGCTCAGGGCCCAGCTCAAGTGCAGTCTTTGCGTGGAACGGATTGCATGAGTTTCCGACTGCGCTCGTTAACGTACCTTCACCATGTGACCTTCCGTCGGCATCTCTTATTCTGCTGTCGGCTACCACAAACGCCCCCGAACAATAATATGGCGTATCGGGAGTCGCCATTCCCGTTTCAAGTGCAATAGACGATGTTATGAGCTTAAATGTAGAGCCCGGCTCATATACCTCGCTGATAATAGGGCTCGTCCACATTCTTGACAGGTACTTGCTCTGCTCCTCGTCCGAAAGTGCTTCATATTTTTTCTTTTCCTCAGGATCTATAGGAACAGTGGGATCGTTCGGATCAAATCCCGGAGTTGATGCCATTGCGAGTATTTCTCCCGTTTTAGGATCCATCGCAATTGCCGCAACAGCTTCCGCGCCCGTATTTTTATGACCGTTCTCGACTGCTCTTTCCAGATAACTCTGCAGCATCTTATCTATTGTTATATCTATGTTTAGCCCGTCGTTAGGCTTGAAGTATCTGTTTATGCCGAAAGAAAGCTTGTTTCCGTTTATATCGGTATCCTTGACCCATCTGCCGGCAATTCCGCTCAAATACTGATCGTATTCCAGCTCCAGACCGGTTCTTCCGCTGCCTTCGCTATTTACACTTCCGAGAACGACAGAGCCGAGCGTTCCTTCCGGATAAAATCGCTTTGTTTCCTCAGCAATTTCAATTCCCGGTACATCAAGCTCACGTATTTTATCCGCAACCTCTTTTTCGAGATATTTGGCAATTTTGACGAGTACGCTTTCCGAGTCAAAATACTTGCTTATCTCTGCGGAATCAGTATCGAGTATGACGGCGATTTCCTTTGCCGCTTCATCTTTTTTGTCCGGTGCCGTCATATATTTCCTGAGCTGTGCAGGACGAAGCCATACCGAATAGCATGTTGCACTTGAAGCAAGCATCTCACCGTTTCTGTCATAGATATTCCCTCTTTTAGGTGCTATCGGCACATCGCTCGTCTGCTGGCTTTTCGCCATATCCGTGTATTTTTCGGCATTTACCACCTGTATCCATGCAGTTCTGAATAATATAGCCACCATTAACAGAGACAGGAATAAAAAGGTTATCAATATTCTTTTTTTAGTTTGCAAAGCAACTTTTTTGCTGTTTTTTCTAATCATATTTCAAATTTTTTCGGACCATTATCTAAAAAAGAGCCTCGAACTGTTTGTTTTCAGTTTTCGGCTCGCTTATGCTTTACTGGTTGATTTCCTCTTAATGATATGCGTTGTCTCTTATTATCATTGCAAGATTCCCGGTAACCTCATCACTCTGAGAAAGATATACACATTCATCGTCGTTTGCATATACCATTCCAAGCTGGTTTGAGGCTATCTCCGCTATATTGTTTATTCGGTTAGCCGACTTTATCTTCATATCAAGGGTTTCGATTTCTCCCTGAAGCTCTCCGTTTGTTTTTGCCAAAGTGTTGTTTTCGAGCTTAAGCTCAGCCGCATATGCCGACATGACTACCATAGCCATGCATATCATCCCTATCAGCACTATTGTTATGACTGTTTTTCTCTGCCCTTTTGCGTTCATCTTGTTCACCCCTAATAATAAGAATTAAATGCATTCGTTATAATTTCTCGCATACGCGAAGCTTTGCGCTTCTCGCGCGAGGGTTGTTATCACATTCCTCCTCTGTCGGAAGAATGGGTTTTCTCGTTATCCTTCTGATTGAAGGCACTTTGCCGCATACGCATACCGGAATACTCTTCGGGCATGTGCACGGCTCTTCCGCTTTGACAAAAGCCTCTTTGACGATTCTGTCCTCAAGCGAATGGAAGGATATTATTGCAAGCCTTCCCTCAGGTGCAAGCACCTCGATAAAATCATTTACCGCACGCTTGAGCCCCTCGAGCTCACCGTTAACCTCTATCCTTATAGCCTGAAATGTGCGCTTTGCCGGATGCGGTCCTTCGCGCCTTGCCGCTGCAGGTATTGCCGATTTGATAATATCTACGAGTTCAAATGTCGTCTCTATCGTTTTTTCATGTCTGGCTTTTACGATGAACTCCGCTATCCTCGATGCCCAGCGTTCTTCGCCGTAATCACGGATTATAT
Organism: Bacillota bacterium; assembly: GCA_023394035.1. Classification (GTDB taxonomy): domain Bacteria; phylum Bacillota; class Clostridia; order Peptostreptococcales; family Anaerovoracaceae; genus Eubacterium_B. The sequence goes on along the minus strand of JAEXBK010000063.1, from coordinate 10,028 downwards.
TTGCAATTTGCTTCTTATCGTAATTATTTACGATTTCATGTGCTGTAAGCTTTTCGCTTTGATCCATTCTCATGTCAAGAGGTGCATCGTTCATGTACGAAAAGCCTCTTTCCGGATTGTCAAGCTGAAATGATGACACTCCAAGATCAAGCATTGCGCCGTCAATCTTATCTATCCCAAGCTCCCTCAGAACGTCCTTTATATCCGAGTAATTGCTTCTGACAAATAAAGTGCGACAGCCCACATTCTTCAGTCTTTCTTTTGCTGCGGATATTGCGTCACTGTCTCTGTCGATCCCTATCAGAAGTCCGTCCTTACCGAGCTTCTCGCAAATCGCTTCCGAGTGGCCGCCGCCACCGAGCGTCCCGTCAACATATATTCCGTTTGACTTGATATTCAGGTTTTCTATACATTCATTAAGGAATACAGGCTTGTGTGAAAATTCCATATCGTCACCTAAAATCCGTATTTCGACAGTGAAGAATTGAATTCTTCAGTCTCTGCAAGTCTTCCGCCTGCAGGTCCTTCCCATATTTCCTTGCTCCAAATTTCTATCTTCTTCATCACACCTATGGTTACGAGTTTTTGGTCTATGCCGGCAAACTCCTTTAGATTCGGAGGTATGATGATTCTTCCCTGCTTGTCAAATTCACATTCAACGGCATTCGAAAACAAATGTCTGATGAACTCTCTGACTTCGGGATCTGATTCAGGCAGCTTCTCTATCTTGGCAACCTGAGCTTCCCAGTCGGAAATCGTGTAAATATAAAGGCACTTGTCAAGCCCTTTGGTAAGTACACAGCTCCTTCCAAGCTCATCGCGATGACGTGAAGGAACGATCATTCTGTTCTTGGAATCTATTGAATTATAGTATGTTCCCATAAACATGGATATCGTCCTCCTTTCCGTCAATGTCTGCCGACAGATTATAATCCACCTATTGTCAATTATGGTATTCTAATAATACACCACTTTTCACCACTATTCAACATAATATTTCATTAAAAAGAATTAAATCACCCACTTTTAGACATTTAATGGAATCATGAGATAAAAAAAAGCATACCGCCACAACATGTTGTGGCGGTATGTAATCAGAAACCTATATGTTTATCTTCTCTTCCCTTTGATCTGTAATCGAACTCATGGTTTCCGAATGTCGTAACATCAAAGCCTACGCGTCCCATAAGTCTGAGCTCCGATGCGTCAGTCGTAAAAATCGTCTGGAATGGAGTTCCCATTGAAAAATCCCCGCATCGGCAAGATATGTCTTTGGATTGCCTGCGAGATATTCTTCAAAAATAGTTTTTACTTTGGAAATCCCTCAATATGTGAATGCATGCCGTGCGTAAAAAGCAAAGTGATCTTTTCGCCGTTATTCGTTGACGCATGTGCTCCGCCGAATATCATAGACAGACTGCCTATTAAAAGCGAAAGTATGAGGAGAAGGCATACTATTAGCGCCAATATTTTTTTTACGACTCTGCTCCTTAAAAATTTCATGTTCATGCTCCTTCTATAAGTTCTTCTTTCGATGTCTTGCTGAGTTTCTTTATTGCAGCCTCTCGCCTTAAGGCACTTTCTTTTGTTTCGTGCTCTTCAACGAAAACGAGCTCTACCGGTCTTCGTGATCGAGTATATTTTGCACCTTTGCCGCTGTTATGAGCCTTTGTTCTTTGTGTTACGTCTGTCGTCCATCCCGTGTAGAGGCTTCCGTCTGCACATCTTAATATGTAAACATAGTTCATAATTTCTACAGCTTCGAGAAGCTCATTACAGCTTCCGTATTCGTCTTCCCTCCCACGGATGTTTTGAAATAGTACATTTCTTCGGCACCGCATCCGTCGTTTTTCGCTTTTAGCGGTTCAGACACCGAAATTTCTATGTTACAGCCAAGCGGAGCCTCTTCTCTGAATCTTATCGAAAACGAAGTCACTTTTTTCTTCTCCGCACCCTCAATTACATCACGCAGCATATCCGGATAATAGGTATTATTCATATGCATGTTCACATCAACTTCGCTGTAAACAACCTTATGCATACCTGCAGGCGAAAGCTCCGTGCCTTTCGGAATCCTGAAATTCAGCGGCAGCTCAAACTCAAGAGGTTCATCCTTCTCATATGCCGAAAGATCAAGCTCGTCCAGCAAGCAGATTTTTTTGTTTATCCTGTCTGCAACAGCCCACTCGCTGTATGCCTTTGCCGCAATGCGCCCCTCTTTCTTGATAAGATAGCACCTTATAAACGTCGCCGCCTTGCCATCACACGCCCATGTATAGCCTTCAACCTCATCGTACTGATGAAGCTGTTCCTTGATTTCGCATGTAAATCTTGTCAAAACAAAGCTTTTACCTTCTGAAAACAACTCTATATACGATGGATGCCTGTCTCTCATATGGTGATCGGCGGTTTCCTGCATTAGGCGCGTTATTATTGACGGTCTTGCGTTATCGCTCGTGTCCGTGTCATGCGACATAAGCGTAAATTTTTCTTTATATGCACTCAAAATGTTGCCACCTCCGGATCTGCAGGCTTTGCCTTTATGACTTTTTTGCAGTACAGAACGGGACCTCTACCGCGATAGATTTCGACATATTCGATTTTAACCTTTGCCGTGATCTCAACCCATCCGCCGTGAGCAAGCTTCTTTGAGTCCTTCCACTTGCATAGCAGTCCCCCGAACTGAATATCATCCGCACAGCATGTCATGATATGGCGTCCGAAAACAAAACCGTCAGCCGGTACCCCTCCTCCGAGTGCTGCGCGTCCTTTTATCTTAAGTGTTTTACCGCTGTATTTTTCTTCTTCCTCGTTTATGTCACGATACCACTCGGCAAAGGCGTCATCGCCTATATTGATAACGGGAGCGTCTAAATCGAACGGCAGCGGATCCTGTATCATGTCAGGCTCCGCATCAAACGGTCCGTATTCGTATATTATCTGGTTTTTCCTGTTCGCGACCCTTACGATTTCGTGGAAGGGCATCTTATCAAAGCCTTTTTCACACCTGTTGAACACTACAAGCTCCGCTGTTTTCAGCTTGTCAAATACGAGCTGGCGCATGTTTTTGTTGTACGAAAGGAATCGCCTCGCATCGGCAAATGTAACCTCCTGATATACTATCCAGCTCTTCGGCATATTGGCAAATAGATCCCCAATCATCCACATGCCGTTATATTCGATCACAACGCGCTCGGCACCGTGCTTTTTCTGAAGAGCCGCAAGCCTTTCTGCGGTCAGAGCATCCTTTGACTCTATAATCTCGACAAATACATTGCTTTCCTGCAATTCATCTATATCGTATTCCGTTTCTCCCTCTTCACACAAAAGCATCAAAGTCCGCTCGCCGGAATTGAATTCGCTGCCTGCAAGCGCATCCATAATAAATGTAGTTTTTCCGCTCTCTAAAAAACCCGTGAACAGATAAACAGGTGTTTCCATTTTATTCTCCAGTATCTTTTTATAAGCTATAAAGTCCGAAAGCCTCTCTGATTCTGCTTTCATCTATTCCTGCTCCTATGACGCATATCATGCCTACAGGCGCCGCACTTCCCTGTCTGACGTCAATCTCGCCCGGAACATAATCAAAATGTATCCAGCCGTTTTCGCCTTCAACTATCCCTTTTGCCCTTAACACCTGACCGAACTCGCTGAAATCCGAAAGCTCTTCGAGCTTTGATCTAATATCGTCTTCGCTGAAGCGATGTGTCGTTTCTATCCCAACGCTTTGGAACACATCGTCCGCATGGTGATGATGCTCATGGTCGTGGTGCTCATGTTCATGGCACGAGCAGCCTTCGTGGTGCTCATGATCGTGATGACCGTGTTCGCGGCACGAGCAGCTCTCGTGGTGCTCATGGTCGTGGGGCTCGTGTTCGTGGCACGAGCAGCCCTCATGGTGCGCATGCTCGTGATGTTCGTGTTCGTGGCACGAGCAGCCCTCATGGTGCGCATGCTCGTGATTCAGGATCTCGAGTTCGCACTTAACTCCGTTTCGTTTTTCGAGGATGTCGAGAATCTGTTTTCCCGTAAGGCTCTCCCACGAAGTTGTAATAAGCTCCGCTCCGTCGTTAAGGTTTCTGATAAGAGCAATACATTCCGAAACTCTCTTTTCTTCCATTTTGTCTGTGTGACTCAAAACGACGGTGCTTGCATTTTCTATCTGATTATTGAAAAACTCGCCGAAATTTTTGCTGTACATTTTACATTTTTTCGCATCCACGACAGTCGTAAATGAGTTTAGTGCTATTCTGTCGTCACCTATATTTTCTACCGCGCGAATAACATCGCTGAGCTTGCCCACGCCTGAAGGCTCTATCAGTATTCTGTCAGGCTCATACTCGCGTATTACTTCTTCGAGAGCGCGTCCGAAGTCACCGACAAGACTGCAGCATATGCAGCCTGAATTCATCTCGTTTATCTGTATGCCGCTTTCTTTCAGAAAGCCTCCGTCTATACCTATGTCTCCGAATTCATTCTCTATCAAAACCAGTTTTTCGCCTTTCAGAGCTTCTTCTAAGAGCTTTTTTATCAAAGTCGTTTTTCCCGCACCTAAAAATCCGGAAAATATGTCTACTTTTGTCAAAATATCATCCCTTTCGTTAAATAATTATGATTAGTTATTATACCATTTTTGTACGGTATAATCAGGAGTCTTCCTTGTTTTTTCCAAAACTCCTGAGCAGAGCAGCTTCTTCGTCGCTAAGCTTCATCGTATCGCACAGCATTTCTATAACATCATTTGGGGGAACAAAATCAGCATCGGTGCACAGACTTGTAAAATCGTCTTTTGAAAGCTTTGTTTCCCTGAAGGTGATTTCTCCAAGCCCAAGCTTACGGTCATATATCCTGAAAAAAATCCCGGCAAAAGTTTGTTTATTCATATTTTCGCTCCCTTTACTATTAAATCGGATAAGTATATAATAACATTCATCAAATATTTTAGAAAGGCACAGGTATCGCATTTTGGCTTCATCCGATCAAAAAAAAGGAATCATAATCACAATTATCGCCGGAATGCTCTGGGGCTTTTCCGGAACCTGTGCTCAGTATATCTTTGACCGCTATGCGGTAACACCGCTCTATCTTTGTTCGCTCAGGATGCTGTTCGGCGGTGCGATTCTTACAATCTACTCTATGCTAAAAGACCGTAAGAAGATTAAGCAGATGATTTCTGATAAATTTTCGCTTATTCAGCTCATTATGTTCGCATTTTTAGGCGTGCTTTTTAATCAGGTGTCGTACCTTCTCACCATCTCATATACAAATTCAGGTACTGCAACTATACTGCAATACATCGGACCTGTTTTTGTAATGATAGTAAACTGCTTCATCCAAAAGAGATTGCCCGAAAAAAGAGAAGTGCTTGCAGTCATATTCGTAACCATCGGCACATTCCTCATCGCAACTCACGGCAATATACATACGCTTTACATCACGCCTATAGGTCTCATCTGGGGTCTTCTTTCGGCCGTTGCTCTCGTATTCTACACAATGATACCCGGCAAGCTGATTGCATCCTACGGTGCCATCCCTGTAACGGGGCTTGCAATGATGCTCGGCGGTATTGCGATTTCACCGTTTTCGGGAACCTTCACTACCCCAGTGCCTGCAGATACGGTATATTTGATTTCGATATTCGTAATAATAATCTTCGGAACGGTTTTGCCTTACACCATGTACCTTATCGGGCTTCACCTGTGCGGTCCTGTAAAAGCAAGCATGGTAGCGAGCATAGAACCTGTTTCTGCAACTCTTTGTATGGTTTTATGGCTTGGAGAAGCATTCTACAAAGCCGAGTTCTTCGGTTTCATATTTATTTTTCTTACCATATTCCTTCTCTCAAAAAAGAAAGAAAAATAGGACAATCCCTATTCCTCTCTTTTGATTTCGTTAATCTTTCTGAATATGGTTTCCGAAGAATATCCGTATGAATTCAGTCTTCGCGCAAGCCGTGCCCTCACCTTTTCCTTAAGCCTTCCGTCTTCATCAAAGTCGTCATCCGAAATCATTTTTTCTATGACCTTCTGTACATTATCAAAATCATCATTGCCGTTTTGATCAATATACAGCTCATATTCCGCCGATACTATTTCCTGCTGTATTCCCTTTTTTTCGAGCTCATAAAAAATTCTGCGCTTTCCCCAGCCCTTTGAGGATGAGTACGAAAAATAATCCTTAGCATACTCGGCATCGTTTATATAGCCGTCATCCATGAAGCTCTTAACTGCCGCTGCCGCCTCTTCGCGATCAAATCCCTTGGAAATGAGATAGTCAAGAAGCTCCCTTGCCGTTCTGCGCCCGGATGATATACGCCTCGCCGCCGTCTCGTATATGTTCATATTTCAACTACCCCCGGCTCATCGCCGCCTTTGATGCATACGGCACATTTATATCCGTCCTGAAGATCAGGCATCCTGAAATTATACAGTTCACCATCAAAAACAGCTGCGCGTATCAGCTTGCCGTTTTCGATCATGTCAGGCATTCCCGCAAAAAAGAAGCCCTCACCCGAAAGCTTACCGAAGGCTTCCTTCATGGTCCATATATCAAAAAAAGCGTTTATGCCGTTCTCTGTCACATATTCATGCTCGCTTGCAGTATAGAATCTTCCGGAGAGCTTAACATATTCGCACTGTCTTATCTTTTGTATATCTATACCGCAAAGCTGCGCATCCATCACACATGCCCAAAGCTCATCGCTGTGGGACAGCGAAAATTCTATAGGAAGCCCCTTGAAATACGGCTTTCCTTTTTCGTAAACTTCTATAATTATTGAGTTTACATCTCTCATATAATCGTTGTATTTCTGAGGCTTATTTGCTTCTATAAACCTTAGTACCGCTTCCCGTATAAGCGGATATCCCTTTACTCCGTGCAGGTAACCCCCACGCTTAACAAATACCGTTGGCATAATGTCTCCTGACAACAATGCAGGGCATTTTATATACCCTGCAGCTTAAATAATCTATTCCTTTTCTTCGTAAAGTCTTTCGAGAACGCGCTTGTAGCCGTCAGCTCCGTAAACTATGCACTTGTTGATTCTGCTTATAGTAGCAGTAGATGCTTTGGTCTCATCCTCTATCTCGTTATATGTTTTCTTTTCCATTAGCATCTTCGCAACCTGAAGGCGTTGTGCTATTGCGTGGATTTCATTGATGGTGCATATATCCTCAAAAAATCTATAGCAATCTTCTCTGTCGCTGAGGGTAAGAATTGCATCAAACAATTCGTCTATATCCTCGCGTCTGAATTTTGATTCATATTCCATATCAATAATCTCCCTTCTGAACGATTGTAAAAAGTATATCGCTTTTACGCTTTATAGTCAAGAAGCGCTACTTATTTATCAGCGCCACGGCAGCTTCAAGCTGATTATCTTTTACGGTGCCGTCATTATCCGCTTCCGGAAGCTCAAGCACCATATCAGGAGTAATCCCTTTTCCGTGTATCACCTCTCCGTTCGGTCCGAAATACTGGTTCGTTGTAAGCTTGACCGCCGTCCCGTCATTGAAAAGAGTCGTTTCCTGAACGATTCCCTTACCGAAGGTATTAGTGCCTATAACCGTACATGCGTTATTGCCCTTTAGGGCTGCCGTCAAAACTTCCGAAGTGCTTGCGCTATTTTTGTTGACCAGAACTACGATCTTGAGGTTCGTCGATCTTTCGTCAGAATTATATTCGTACCTTTCGCCTTCTTTGTTTTCCGTATATGTTATAAGGTGATCGGAGCCTATGAGGCGATCTGCGATCTTGATTCCCTCTTCAAAGAGACCTCCCGGATTGTTCCTTAAGTCGATTATAACGCCTTTTTTGTGTTCCTCTTCAAATAGAGAAAATGCCTTGTCAAAATCCTTATATGTATTTTCTCCAAACGAAATTATTCTGATGTAGCCCGTAGAATCATCTATAGATTTGCTTTCTATGCTTGATGAGGTTACCTCGCCCCTTACTATCTTGTATTCCTTTTCGGGCTCACTTCCGCGTTTTATCATAAGGACAACCGTGCTTCCCGCTTCTCCTCTTATGGCATTTGCAGCTTCCGTGAGGTCATCATATGGCTTTCCGTCTACGAGCGTTATAATATCATCCTTGAGGAGTCCCGCTCCGGCAGCCGGTCCACCCTTCATGACCTCGCTGACCTGCATTTCGCCTTTTTCGTTTTTAAGAAAAATTATTCCTATGCCCGTAAAGCTTCTCTTCAGGTTCATTTCGAGTTCTTTCAGCTCATCTTCGTCAAGATATGAAGAGTACTCATCACCGAGGCTTTTTACCATGGCGCGATACACCTCTTCCATCTCCGCCTTATTATCGGATTCCCAAAGAAATTTCTTGTCTATAAGCTCCTGTATTTCAAAGAATTTTGCATAGTTATATTGAAGGGCGCGTACATTATCATATTCGTTTTTGTCGAGGACTACCATGCCGGTGTATTTGAAATAGCCAAGCAATCCAAACACCGCAGCTGCCGCCCCTATAATAAGAGCTGCTATAATCGGTATTAGCGCTGATCCTTTTTTTCTGTTCATATCATTCACTTTCCGCACTGCTGATATTGCTTATAAGCACCTGCAGATATTTTCTGTCTTTCCACATCTGCTCTTCTACGTGACCTGTAACATTCAGCTTTTTTTCCCCCGACAAAATCGCTTCTTTAATTACTGATTCCGTTCGGTTCGCATTCCTGAAATCAACTCCGGTTATCTTTCTTTGATCTGACAGAATGCCGCTTAGCTTCAGGTATTTGTTGTCCGTACCCATCCTGTTATATGAAGCAACCTCTACTTCAAGCATTACGAGAGGCTGCGGATTATCCTTGCCGCATGGTTCAAAAAGCTTTTGCTGACTGAGAAAAGCTTCGTCTATTTCGGCTGATGCGATTACAGTCTCAGGCTTTGAGCTCATCATTATAGCTTCCGCGTTTTCTTCAAATGCATTAGCCATACCGTCTGCTATGCAAGATTTTACCGCTTCTATGTTCTTGCTTTTGACGGTGAAGCCACATGCCGCAGCATGTCCTCCAAATCTTTCAAATAAACTGCTGCATTTTGAGAGTATCCTGAAAATGTTGATGCCTTCTATACTCCTGCATGTGCCCTTGCAGTGTTCTCCGTCTATATTTGTGAGAACAAAAGCAGGCTTGCCGAAGGTCTCTTTTAATCTGCCCGCAACTATTCCCGTCACCCCTTCGTGAGCATCATCAAGCCTCACGAATATAAAGTGACCGTCCTTTTGCTCTTTCTCTACCTCTTCCGCACATTCTCTGTATATATCATCCTGAGTCTGCTTTCTCAAGGAGTTGGCTTCTTTGAGTTTAGCTACAAGCTCCCTTGCCCTGTCATCATCCTTTGTCTGCATCAGCCGTGCAGCAAGCGCCGCATCACCCATTCTGCCCGCAGCATTGATGTGAGGCACTACCATAAAAGATAGCTGTCTTGCGTCGATTTCGCCCTTTTTTAGGCCTATCCCTTCTATCAAAGCCTTCAGCCCCGGTCTTTCGGTTATATTGATGCTCCTCAGACCGTACTTTGCAAGCGTTCTGTTTTCGTCTGTCAAAGGTACGATATCACCTATTGTACCTATTCCGACAAGATCAAGGTTCCGCGTCAAAACACGTTTAGGAAGTCCCGAAGTTTCACATAAAGCCTGAGCCAGCTTAAATGCAACGCCTACACCGGCAAGCAGCTTAAAAGGATACCTACATTCCTTGCGCTGCGGGTCTATAACGATGCAATCCGGCAGCTTATCCCTGATAGCGTGGTGATCCGTAATCATTATATCAAGCCCTATTTGCTTGGCATATTCCACTTCATCTACAGAAGTGCATCCGCAGTCCACTGTAATTACAAGATCTGCGCCTGCCTCTTTGATTTTCAGGAGAGCCGCTTTGTTAAGTCCATATCCTTCGTCAAATCTGGACGGAATATAATATGAAGCATCGGCATTTAGGGCTTTTAGTACATCCATCAAAAGGGATACCGATGTAACACCGTCTGTATCATAGTCGCCGTAAATGCAAAGCTTACGCC
>JAEXBK010000049.1 GCA_023394035.1 Bacillota bacterium | reverse complement strand
CCTTTACTGCATCAAAGAAATTTTCGTCGTTTACTATCGCGTGCTCATCGAACATTCGCGCTATCTTTGTTCCATCAAAGCCTTTAATGTTACCTTTTCCGAACGAGCTGCATATGCCGACCGTGCGCTCCTGCATTGTAAGCGCTTTTGCACCGGCATCAAGGATTACGCGTCCTCTGACCGGCTTGCTGATTACGGTCGCAAGAACTGTTGCCGCACACATCTTAAGTGTACCTTGTGCGTTTCCCTGAGAGACATCCATCAGAGCATATGTGCCGAGCCTTATTTCCGTTATGCCGGGAACTATATCGACTCCGGCTAACAGCGGAGGCGTTGAACCGTAGCTTACAATCATATCATCAAAGCCGCTTTGCTCCGCAAGCTCTGCAAAGCTGACGAGCTTTTTCTGTGCTCCTATCGATATTTCAAAACACTCTTTGAGGTCGGATGCACCGTATGTATTTCCGTCATGTCCGAAGATTCCCTTAAGCAAAACATGAGGTGTGCGGCGTAGGTAATCAAGAAGCTCAAACAGCTCATTTTCGCTGTTTATGCCGCTCCTCACCTCGCCTACTTCTATCTCGATCATTACATTTGCCGTAAGCCCATATTCCGAAAATACCTTTTCCGCCGCCTCTATATGATATATCGAATCGATACCGAAGGTTAGCTTCATATCGTCCGCCCGGCAAAGCTCGGCAATACGCCGCAGCTTTATTTCTCCAACAGGCTCGTTTGCAATCGCTATATCCTTAATGCCGGCCGCAGCCATGACTTCGGCTTCACCTACTTTTGCTACCGCAATACCGGATGCACCCTTTTGGAGCTGCATTTTAGCTATTTCCGTAGATTTGTGAGTCTTTATGTGCGGACGAAGAAGCACATTCCTGAAATCGGCATATCTCTGCATCTTATCGAGGTTATCGTTCAAAATCCGCCTGTCGATCAAAAGCGACGGAGTATCAAGTTCATAGTATTTCACCTAAAGCCTCCTAATGATCCGACTTGAGACCAGCACCGCACATAGGAAGCAGCGTGTCCTCAAGCTCTCCGTTTATCCTGCAATATTCTTTGTAGGCCGCATATGTCACAGCCGTAGTGTGTTCACAGTAAATGCCGCCTTGCGCAAGCTCTGCACGTGCGGAAAGAATTTTATCCTCCGGCGCAGTGATGACCTTGATATTGTGCCTGTATATCATCTCGAGTATCTCACCTGCACGCATAGGCTTTCCTATCGCTATGCCCTCTGCAAGTGTAGGCTCTATGACCGTTTCGCCGGTAATGACTGCACCTTTTGATGCGGCTTCCGCAAACGGCTTGCAGTGTTCGCTTTGAACGGCAAATACCTTTGGCATGACATCTATGACCCCGCTCCTTATTAAATGCTCAAGAGCCTTGGTTACGCCTATAAACAGCGTGCCGTTTCCAAGCGGAATAAATATATGCTGCGGAATGCGGTGAAGCTGTTCAAATACCTCATAAATATATGTCTTTGTCCCCTCATAGAAAAACGGATTATATACATGATTCGCATAGAATATTCCGGAGGATGCGACCTTTGATCGGCATACATCCGCGCAGTTGTCGCGCGAGCCGGGAACAACATTGACACGCGCTCCGTGTGCTTTTATCATGTCTATTTTCTTCGGGGAAGTGCCTTCCGGCACAAATATTTCGCAGGCTATTCCTGCCCTTCCGGCATAAGCCGCCACAGAATTCCCCGCATTACCGCTGCTGTCCTGCACGACGCTTTCTATCCCTGCGGAAAGACATTCCGCCATCAAAACGGCAGCGCCGCGGTCTTTGAAGGAAAGCGTCGGCATGAAATAGTCCATCTTGAGCAGAACATTTTTCGAAAATTTAACGATCGGCGTCATCCCTTCACCGAGACTGATCTTTTTCCATGAATCGTCTGAAAGCGGCATGAAGCTGCGGTATCTGAAAATGCTCCATTCCTTGCGGTCTACCATCCCCAAATCAAAAGCAGGAGGCTCGTAATCGAGCCTCCATAATCCTTTGCATTCGCAGTGAGGCTTAATGGTATGAGAATCTTCGCGCGCGCCGCATTTGGTGCATACGAATCCGAAATCCATTAGAGTCCCATCTCCTCTTTGACTTCCTTGAAGCATTTTACTGCAAAATCAAGATCTTCCTTTGTGTGTCCTGCGGATATCTGTGTACGTATACGAGCCTTTTCCTTCGGAACTACAGGATAAGTAAAGCTTATTACATAAACGCCCTTTGCAAGCATCCTGTTCGCAAATTCAGCAGCCTTTACCGCATCATAAAGCATTACCGCAACTATAGGGTGATACCCCGGGAGAAGATCAAAGCCGAGAGATTCCATCTTTTCTCTGAAATACTTAGTATTCTCGTGAACCTTGTCTCTGAGTGCAGTGGATTCCGTGAGCATATCGAAGGTCTTCATGGCAGCGCCGCATATTGCAGGAGCTACGGTATTTGAGAAGAGATACGGTCTGCTTCTCTGTCTCAGAAGGTCTATTATTTCCTGACGAGCTGCAGTATATCCGCCGGAGGCTCCGCCAAGAGCTTTTCCGAGAGTTCCCGTGATTATGTCAACTCTATCCTGTACTCCGCAGAATTCCGGAGTTCCTCTTCCCTTATCTCCCATAAAGCCGACAGCGTGGCTGTCATCTACCATTACAAGTGCATCATATTCATCGGCAAGGTCGCAGATTCCCTTAAGGTTTGCAATATATCCGTCCATCGAGAACACGCCGTCGGTTGCGATCAGTATACGCTCACAGCCACTCTTACGCGCATCCTCAAGCTGAGCCTTGAGATCATCCATATTGTTGTTCTTGTATCTGTATCTCTTAGCCTTGCAAAGTCTAACGCCGTCGATTATGGATGCGTGATTGAGCTCATCTGATATGACCGCATCATTTTCTCCGAGGATAGTCTCAAAAAGTCCGCCGTTTGCATCAAAGCACGATGAATAGAGTATGCAGTCGTCTGTTCCGAGGAATGCTGAAATCTTTGCTTCGAGATCCTTGTGAAGCTGCTGAGTTCCGCAGATGAATCTTACTGACGAAAGCCCGAAGCCCCATTTGTCCATAGCCGCCTTTGCCGCTTCGATAAGATCTTTGTTGTCCGAAAGACCGAGATAGTTGTTAGCGCACATATTGACTACATGAGGTGCCTTTGTCGTATCTATTACGGAACGCTGAGGTGTAGTTATGATACGTTCTTCCTTAAATGTTCCGTCGTTTCTGATCGCATCAAGCTGATCGGAATAAGTTTTGAGTGCCTTTTTCATTATATTTCCTCCCGCTATTCCATCCAGTTAAGGATTACCTTTCCTGATTTACCTGAATTCATCGCATCAAAGCCCTTCTGGAAGTCCTTGTAGCTGAATCTGTGCGTAATTACAGGCGAAAGA
>JAEXBK010000025.1 GCA_023394035.1 Bacillota bacterium | reverse complement strand
TAAAGCGTAAACTGCGACACCAAGAGCAGCTCTCCGCTTACCGATGCGATGTCGAGGTTCGTTTTTCCGTTCTCGTCATCAAATATGCGAAGCCCTAAAAGCTTCTTAACCATCTTGTCACACGTTTCTTTCGTATCGCTTCCGCTTACGCCGATCAAAACGAGAAAGCCCCGTCCTATCTCTCCTATAACGCCCTGTTCCTCGATCGCCACCGAAGCTGATGTTACCCTCTGGATGACAAACTTCATATTTCGCCTCTTTCTCTGAACAGGTCAACACAACGCTGTGCCATTACCTCCATAGGGTCTATATATAAATCATCCAATGCAAGCTGTCTTTTGATGACCGAAAGCTCAGTGCACGCAAGAAGAGCCGCATCGCAGCCCGCCTGTTTCATCTCGGCTTCTATCTTTTCCCAAAGCTCGCCGTCCGCAGGAAGGCCTTTTTTTACCCGTCCGTATATTTCTTCCATAACCATCGTCTGAACTTCAGCGGACGGAACAAAAGCATCGACGCCGAATTTTTCGAGCTGCTTCTGATAAAGCCTCGTCTTAACCGTCCCGTCAGTTGCAAGAACGGCAATTTTGCCGCCTTTATGAAGAGTAGAAGCGTGCTTTGCAGTCTCCCTTATCATATGAACAAACGGCACACCCGCTTCACCTTCTATCATATCGACAAAGTAGTGAGCCGTATTGCACGTTACGGCAATCGCCGAGCAGCCTGATTTTTTCAGAAACTCGGCATCCGCAAGCAGCTTGTCCGCGACGGCTTTGATTTGCGCCTCGTCACCCGAAAGTATAGCTGCCGTTCTGTCCGGCATCGACGAATGGCTGAGAAGTATGAGGTCAAGATTGTCCTGATCGCGCTCAGCTCCCGTCTTTTCTGTTATCATATCGTAAAACAGCGATGAGGCAAGAGGTCCCATTCCGCCTATTATTCCAAGCATTTTATCTCCTCGCTATCAAAGAAAGTCCCTAAGTCCGTAATAAACATTCCCGCGCACGCCTTTTGTCGTCTCCGCATGCCAAAGAGAGCTTATTATGGCTTCTTCCGTCGCATCTATGGCCGCCGTAAACACCTTGTCTATGCTGTCCTCGTGCAGGGCTGCAATGCGAACAAATTCATCGCCCTCTAAGTAATGCGGCATCCTGTTCGCAGTGGAAAATGCAATCGATATGTCTCCCGAGCCGTTACCCATTATAGAACCCGTCCTTCCGAGAGCAACAGCCGCACGTCTTGCCACACGCGTCAGCTGGCGCGAAGTCATAGGTATATCGGTTGCCGTTATCATGATAATCGAGCCTTTATCGGCAGATTCTCGTTTCAGGCGTTCAGGTTCAAGCTCTTCTCCGATATGTCTTCCGCCAATGACAAGGTTTCCCGCGCCGCCGAAGTTTGACATTACTATAGACCCTACAGTAAAAGTTTTTTCGCCGATTTTGACGAGCTTTGATGCCGAACCGATTCCGCCCTTGAAGCCAAGACAGCACATTCCGGTACCTCCGCCTACTGCGCCTTCATCAAAATCAGCATCTGCAGCTTCCGCTTTTGCCAGCGCCTCGAGGACATGCTCTTCCGTGACATGAAGCCCTCTGATATCGTTAAGCCTGCCGTCATTGCACTCCGTAACGAGGCAATTTACAGTTCCCGTATCAACGCCTATGTCTTTGTTGCGTTCAAGCATATATTTTGTAAGCGCTGTGGCGGCAGTTCCGACCGATAACGTATTTGTCATTATTATCGGAGTTTCAAGGCAGCCGAGCTCTTCGAGCTGGATTATTCCCATGCTCTTTCCGAAGCCGTTAAGAACTGCGGCTCCGGCTGCGGGCTTATCTCTGAAAAGATTGCCCTCGTGCGGAAGTATCGCCGTTACTCCCGTGTTGATTTCGCCGTCCTTTATTGTGACATGCGCCACTTTGACGCCCGGCACATCGGTTATCTTATTTAATTTTCCGTTCTTTGATTTGTGGTGAAGATCAAAGCCGCCGTTAGCTGAAAGTCCCATGATCGTCTTCCTATCTTGCGTCTATCAGTGCATCCAGTTAAATGCCGCAAGCATCTCAGTAAGAGTCTTGCACGTTATTCCTGTCGTATGCTCGTCTATTTTGTAAGCTCCCGGATATACGGTCGCCGCCTTTGCGTCAAAATGCTCGTTGAATTTTATTATAAGCTCATACTTTTCCTGCGGTGCCGGAACATTCAGCTTGCCGGCCTTAAATGCCTTTACGGCCTCTGCCGCGCGTTTTTCGATGAGAGCTGTCGCATCGTCCGGATGCATGTTAAGTGTAGCCGAACCGATTCCCTCTTTTACTGCAACAGTCAATGTTCCCGGAAGATCCTGCTCCGCCTTTTCGCAGAGTCCCTTGTCACCCGTGACAAGTCCCACCGGAACGTTGTACTGTGCACATATCAGTGCGTTTATGTCCATCTCAGCCATGCGTTTTCCGTTTACATGTACGCTTGCTATTCTCGTATGCGACATCGTGTGTGCAAGAGGATTGGCTTCGTCGCCGCCCTCAGAATGATAGCCTACCATGAATGCCACATCATAGCCCATGTCAACACATGCCATCATGGAGTCGGCGGATTTGCACCAATTTCTGACGAGCTTTACGCCCTTTGGAAGGTCTTTGTGGATTATATTCATTCCTCCGTCGTGGCTGTCCTTTACGAGCACCTCTTCGGCACCTGCCTTTAGCGCACCTCTGCATGCAGCTGCCACCTCGGCAGTCATCTGCGCGCAGGCCTGTTCATATCCCTTGCCGCCGTATCCCGTTTCAGCCCAGCTCGTAACGTCCGTAACACCTTCTATGTCCGCACTTATATAAACCTTCATTTTTGACCTCCTGTTAAAGCCCTGATATGGTTATTATTTATTAAATCAATTTTATCACAATTCGCTATTTTATATATGGGGAAAACATAAAATTTATTTAATTTTTGTCTTTTCATGGTAAAATATATGAAACAAAAATTGATAATTTATATGATTTATCGGAGACACATATGCTTGATATCAAAAAAGAAGTCGAGAAGATATACCCTCTCGCAGTAGAGATACGCCGCCACCTTCATGCTAATCCGGAGCTTTCCGAGCACGAGACTGAAACGGCAAAATACATTTCCGAAATCCTGACCGAATACGGCATAAGACATACATGCGGCATAGCCGGAAACGGTATAGTCGCTGTCATAGGCGAGGGAGAAAGAGCCGCTGCCGTAAGAGCCGACATAGACGCCCTTCCCGTAACGGAGTGCACGGGGCTTTCGTGCTCGTCCCTAAGGTCCGGCGTCATGCACGCCTGCGGTCATGACATGCATACAGCCATACTTCTTGCTGCCGGTATAATACTGAAGAGCATAGAGAGTGAGCTTACAGATGCAAATCATGCGGTCAAGCTGTTCTTTCAGCCTGCCGAGGAGACAGTCGGCGGTGCAAAGCGCATGATAGATGAAGGCTGTATGCAAAATCCGAAGGTCGAAGGAGTCATAGCACTTCACGTCGATCCGGCTAACAAGTCGGGTACAGTTGCACTCAAATACGGTCCTATGAACGCCCAGACTCAGGGCTTTAAGC
>JAEXBK010000144.1 GCA_023394035.1 Bacillota bacterium | reverse complement strand
TACAATGAAAGTGAATGCCGCACATATTGTAACGCAAAGTCTGTAATCCATTATCTCTCCGAGTGCACCGATTACAAGAACAAAAAAGCCTTGCGCTCCTGCCACCATTATGTTAAGAAATGCATTAAGTCTTGCCCTCATTTCTTCGGGGATATACATCTGAACCGCCTGCTCTCTCATTGTCGCACTGTTCATCCCGAGGAATCCGCATAAGCCCCTGTTTATGAGCATTAAAGGATAAGGTATCCAAAGAAGGATCATGTCCATCGCTTCGTAAACCACATATACGAAGAGAGCCATCGAATATCTGAATCTTTCGGGTATCCTTATCTTATACCTGAAAATACCGCCTATGCTTCTTCCTATGTTCTCCGCTACTGCAAAGACACCGTACATGGCAAGCGTAAATCCCTTTGTCGTTCTGAAGAACGCCATTTCAATAGGCATCCATCCTGTCGCAATACCGTTTGAAACTGATACGTACATATAGATGTTTCTTATTCCGACCTCTTCCTTCATGTATTTGAGACCGGCCTTTATGTCGCTCCACCACTGCTTTATCGGATTTTCATCTGATTTCGTCTTGATTTCTTCTTTGATGCTTATGAAATGCTCGAGTCCTGCCGCAAGAACGGAAAGCACGCCCTGACCTATGAGTATCCATCCAACTCCGATAAGCTCATAAAGCCACGCCGAAAGAGGCATTACTATCATCATGATTATCGGATATATCATCCCCGAAACCGAAAAGCCTCTGTCTTCCGCACCTTTTGGAATAACCTTCGGTACAAGTGACTGGTATGCAAGCTGGTCAAATGCACCGAGACTCGCAATAAAAAGTGCATACGCCAGATAAATCGGATAAGAGAATGTGCTGTTTATCAAATATATGCCGGCAGCTAAGAACGCTACGCCGTTTACCGCATCACCTAAGACAAGAGCCGGTTTTCGCGGCATTCTGTCCATTACAGGCGAGATAAAAAGCGGAAGTATAAATGACGGAAATGTCGCCGTTGCTATCAAAAGCGCCGATGCGAGCGTGCTCCCTGTCTCATCAAAGACCTGAAGCGATATTGCAAAGTTCCCTGCCACTCCGCCAAAGGCCCCGAGAACCGTCCCTATCGTAAGTAGGGTGAAATTTTTTGTCCAAAGTTTTGGTTTCATATATTTTCCTTATGATATTGCAAAATTTATAAGCGTATTAAAAATAAAATATATGATCGGAGATATTATGTACCTTGTGAGATTAAGGAAGACGAGCAAAAGCACCGCCACATAGCCGTATCTCATAATCGTTCCGTACCAAGGGTAACGATCAAGCTTAAATATCTGTGTAATTATATTAAAGCCGTCGAGCGGAGGAAGCGGAAGCAAATTGAATATCATGAGTACGATATTTATCAATATTGCATATTGAATCATCTTCGAAAGGGTTACTCCTGCTTCCGATGAAAATACTGCAGGAAAGGCATTAAGCACGATTTTGAAAATGATTGTAAATACTATAGCAATTATAAGATTCATCGTAACTCCCGCAGAAGCTACAAGTGCCTCATCTCTTCTTCTGTTCTTATAATATCTCGGATCAATCTGTACGGGTATTCCCCATCCGAAGCCTGCCACCATAAGCATTATAAAGCCTATAGGATCGATATGCGAAAACGGATTTATCGTCAATCTACCCTGCAGCTTAGGTGTCGGATCGCCAAGCTTGTATGATACCAAGGCGTGTGCATATTCATGAAAGGCAAGTCCTATTATTATTCCCGGAAGCAGCAACAGCTTATCAAGCAAATACGCCCTGCTGAATATGGAATCGCCTCTCATAAAAGAAAACGCCGCAAGTATCAATATTATTGTGAAAATACCTGTGAATCTGTTTTGTCTGTTCATTTTTACTCCTGAATTATCTCCCCGAATAAACTGAATGTCTTTGCTTCAGTTATTCGCACATCTACGGTTTCTCCTATAAGTGAGGAATCACCTTCGAAGTTTACGAGCTTAAATCCGTCTGTTCGCCCTGAGAGAGTATTTTTGTTGTTTTTGCTCTTGCCTTCAACGAGAACTCGCTCTTTTTTGCCTAAATAGCATAAATTCTTTTCTTCGCTTATCTCATTGACCGCATCAATTAGCCTGTTAAATCTATCATGTTTTATTTCCTCGGGAATCTGGTCTGAATAATTTGCGGCAGGCGTTCCCTTTCTTACTGAATAAA
Source organism: Bacillota bacterium (assembly GCA_023394035.1). Lineage (GTDB taxonomy): Bacteria > Bacillota > Clostridia > Peptostreptococcales > Anaerovoracaceae > Eubacterium_B. The sequence goes on along the minus strand of JAEXBK010000144.1, from coordinate 9,238 downwards.
GGAAGGTAAAGGCCGAATCATATCTTACTTCCTTTACGAGTGAAAGCGTATCCTGAAAATCCTGTTCGGTTTCGCCCGGGAATCCGACTATAATATCCGTAGACATAGTTATATCGGGAACCTTTGCTCTCAGCTTACTAACGAGTTCAAGATAATGCTCGCGCGTGTATTTTCTGTTCATCCTTCTCAAAATTTCAGTGCTGCCTGACTGAACGGGGAGGTGAATGTTTTTGCATAGCTTTTCGCAACGCAAAAATGAGTCTATCAGCCTGTCTGACAGATCTTTCGGATGTGATGTCATAAATCTGATGCGTTCTATGCCATCAATGCCGTTTACCATCTCAAGCAGTGACGCAAAATCTTTGTCTCCACCTCTGTATGAATTTACATTCTGACCGAGCAGCATTACTACCTTGACACCGTCATCTGCAAGTGCCTTTATTTCCTTAACTATTGCCTCAGGTGCTCTGCTCTTTTCCCGTCCTCTCGTAAAAGGAACTATGCAATATGTGCAGAAATTATTGCAACCGTACATGATATTTACAAGAGCCTTGTGCTTGTAGAGCCTCTTTGCCGGAAGCCCTTCCGCCATTTCTTCAGTATCAGGCAGAATGCTTGCAACCTTTTTCTTTTCGTCCGCAACCTTTTTTAGAAGTGAAGGCAGTTCATTAATATTATGAGTTCCGAACACTACATCAACCCAAGGGTATTTGCTCTTCAGCGTATCTATGACATGCTGCTGCTGCATCATACATCCGCAAACACATACGACAAAGTCTTTGTCGTTTTCTTTTCTGTGTTTTAGCTGTCCGAGCGTCCCGAAAAAACGTTTGTCTGCGTTGTCTCTGACGCTGCATGTATTTATAATTTCAATATTTGCAGCCTTTCTCTCAGAACGCTGCTCCATTCCCATCTCCGTCAAAAGACCTGCTATGATTTCGGAATCATGCTCGTTCATCTGACATCCGAATGTTGTTATATGAAAAGTATCTGTCATGATACCTCCTTACTTTTTATCTATATATACTTAGCTCCGCTTCATCCTTAGGCGCTCTGCTCATCAGCAGCATTACGCCTTCGCGCGGCACGATTTTACCGTCAAGGCACATTGCGATCGCCTTAGTTATAGGCATATCGGTGCCTGTAATATCAGCGAGCTTTGATGCGGCTCTGCATGCAGAAATACCTTCGACTACCATACCTATTTTCTTAGTCGCTTCCTCTGCAGAAGCTCCGCTGCCCATCATGATTCCACATCTTCTGTTTCTCGAATGCATACTCGTGCATGTTACAATCAAATCGCCTATCCCTGAAAGCCCGGAAAACGTTTCATGTCTTGCTCCGAGGCTCACTCCGAGTCTTGCAATTTCGGCAAGTCCTCTCGTCATAAGCGCCGCTTTTGCATTATCGCCGAAGCCTACACCGTCCGATATTCCTGCACCGAGAGCCATTATGTTTTTCAGTGCTCCGCCGAGCTCGACTCCGCAGATATCGTTATTGGTGTATACTCTGAAATAATCGGTCGAAAAAAGCTCCTGAACCTTCTCCGATGCTTCAATATTTTCGGATGCCGCAACGAGGCTTGTCGGCATACGTTTTCCGACTTCCTCCGCATGAGACGGTCCTGAAAGCGCAACATAAGCTGCATTTTTTCTTATCTCAAAGCATACCTCCGAGAGCCTCTTAAGTGAGCTTAGATCAATGCCCTTCGCTGCGTTTATTATAATCGCATTTTCAGGAATGAATTCGTCGGCTTTCTTCATTGCAGCGCGAAACGCCTGAGAAGGAACGGAAAAGAGAACAAAATCAGCTTCGGAAACAGCTTTCTCTATAGTATCCGTAAAAACAATATTTTCCGGAAGCTTTATTCCCGGAAGATATTTGATATTTTCCCTATTTTCTTTGCATGAATCAAGAAGCTCACTGCTTCGCGCCGTTACGGTTACCGCATTGCCTTTTTCGGCAAGCAGCACCGAAAGTGCGGTTCCCCAGCTTCCGAATCCGATTATACCTATTTTGTTCATTTATCTTTTCCTTTTCCGAATGATATTTTGCTTTCCGTTCCGGCTAAGATACGACCTATATTTGCTCTGTGCTTAAATATCAGTATCAAAGCCATTATGATGCCCGGAATCATAAATTCTCTTCTCATGAAGAGGCATAAAAAAGGAAATATTATCGCAGCACACACCGAGCCGAGCGATACCATCCTCGTAAATATGACTATCAAAATTACTATTGCGAGGCATATGAGTGCCATTTCCCATCTTACGGCAAGAAGAGCTCCGAATGCCGTGGCAACGCCTTTACCGCCCTTGAAAGCGTATAATACGGGCCACACATGACCCAGAAATACGAAAAGAGCACTGAAAAGTGCATAGCCGTCATGATTTAATAATTTAACAGCTATAAACACCGCGATAAACCCTTTTAGGATATCTATGCAAAGCGTTATGAGTGCCGCCTTTTTCCCGAGAACCCTAAGTGCGTTCGTTGTTCCGGCATTTCCGCTTCCCGCTTTTTTGATATCTATGCCTTTTGATTTTCCTATAATTGTAGACGGTGAAATGTTTCCAATAAAATAGGAACATATCATCACAATAATAAATTTGATTATTATCATACCAGATCTTTTTCTCCTTTTTCGCGGAAAATAAATTTGATCGATGTGCCTTCAAATCCGAAAGCTGCCCTTATTTTGTTCTCTATATATCTCGAATATGAGAAGTGCATAAGCTCCCTGTCGTTGATTGAGAACGAGAAAAGCGGCGGTTTTACGCCTACCTGAGTTGCATAGTAAATCTTTAGCCTGCGTCCCTTGTCTGCAGGCGGCGGATTCATGAGCATGGCATCGGCTATAAGGCTGTTAAGCTGTCCCGTAGGCACCCTGAGAGCCCTCTTTTCCGAAACGAATTTGACGGTAGTCATAACCTCACCGAGTCTCTGCTTCTTGAGTGCAGATATGAAAATTATAGGAGCGTAAGACATAAAAAGAAGCTCTGCCTCTATTTTGCGTTTGAAATCGCGCATGGTATTTGTTTCTTTGTATACGAGATCCCATTTGTTGACCGCTACGATTATGCCCTTTCCGGCTTCGTGAGCCTCTCCTGCAATTTTCTTATCCTGCTCTGTCAGACCTTCTTCGGCATCGATCATGAGTATGCAGACATCGCAGCGTTCTATCGCTGCTATCGCTCTGATGACGCTGAATTTTTCGATGTCCTCATTTACCTTGCTTTTTCTTCTTATTCCTGCTGTATCTATCAGAATATATTTTTCGTCATCCCATACAAACGGCGTATCGACAGCGTCTCTTGTTGTTCCTGCTATTGGAGAGACGATAACTCTTTTCTCGTCAATCAAGGCGTTTATCAATGATGATTTGCCCACATTAGGTTTTCCGATAATCGCAACCTTTGTTGAGTCTTCTTCATCTGATGCACTTTCAGGGAATGCCTCTACTATTTCGTCGAGTACATCTCCGAGATTTAGCATATTCACTGCCGAAACCGGAATAGGTACGCCGATTCCGAGATTATAAAAGTCATAAAAATGATCCGGCATTCTGCGCGGACTGTCTATCTTATTTGCAAGCAGGATAACCTTTTTGCCGGTGCGTCTAAGCATTGTAGCAACTTCTTCGTCAGCACTCGTCAGCGGCTCGCTTCCGTCAACTATAAAAATTATGACATCCGCCATGTCCATTGCCATTTGAGCCTGTTCGCGCATCTGTGACAGGATTATGTCTTTGCTTGAAGGCTCGATGCCTCCCGTGTCTATTATATCAAAATAGATGCCGTTCCATTCGGCTTCTGCATATATTCTGTCCCTTGTGACACCCGGAGTGTCCTCAACTATCGACACCCTTCTGCCCACTATCTTATTAAAAAGCGTGGATTTACCTACATTCGGTCTGCCTACGACCGCTACTATCGGTTTACTCACTGAAAATACCTCCTGCAAACGAGCGCGGGTGGAATTCCTGAAGGTCTTCGAGTTTTTCACCTACGCCTATGTATTTTATAGGAATATTAAATTCATCCGTAACTGTTATTGCAATACCGCCCTTTGCAGTACCGTCAAGCTTAGTCAAAACGATGCCTGTAATTTCAGCTGCGTCATTAAATTCCTTTGCCTGAGAAATAGCGTTCTTTCCGGTTGTAGCATCGAGCACGAGAAGAGTTTCTCTTGCAGCCTCCGGATATTCTCTCGATATGATTTTGTTCATCTTTTCGAGCTCGTTCATCAGATTGCGCTTTGTCTGCAGACGCCCTGCAGTATCGCATATCAAAACATCGATGTTCTTTGCCTTGGCAGACTGAATCGCATCAAAAATTACGGCGGACGGATCTGCTCCTTCTCCGTGCTTTACGGTGTTTACGCCTATCCTGTTTCCCCATATTTCAAGCTGCTCGCCGGCTGCCGCTCTGAATGTATCCGCTGCTGCAAGCATTACGGTTTTTCCCTGCTTTTTCAGCTTATAACCGATCTTTGCTATGGAAGTGGTCTTTCCGCCTCCGTTTATGCCGATCATAAGAATTATCAGCGGAGTTTTTTCACTTAGCCTGCATCTGTCGCCCTTGTCTATTATCCATGTGATAACGCTTATCAGCGCTTCTCTCACCCTGTCGGGCTTGGTTATGTGGTTGATCTTTATGTGATCGCGCAGATCCTCCATTATTCTAAGTGTAGTATCCATGCCTATGTCAGATGTTATAAGCACCTCTTCAAGATCGTCAAGCATCTGGTCATCTACCGTTGCTCGCGACATGAGAACATCTCCTATGCGCTCTGAAAGCTTCCCGAAAAAGCCCTTTTTTTCACCTATTATTGCCATCTTGTGCCTCGCTTCCGATAATTATATTACAGTTCAAATTCATCGCCCATCCTAAGGCTGAGTACCTTGGAAATTCCGTGCTCCGGCATCGTTACACCGTAAAGCACGTCCGCATGCTCCATCGTCGCTTTCTGGTGTGTGACAAGAGCAAACTGTATCTCGTTAAACTTTCTCAGATATTCTGCAAAGCGATCTATATTGTTGTCGTCAAGCGCAGCCTCTACCTCATCAAGAATACAGAACGGCGTAGGCTTTGTTTTAAGCACCGCAAACATCAAAGCTATCGCTGTCATAGTCTTTTCGCCGCCGCTCATCAGATTTATATTCTGAAGCTTCTTGCCCGGCGGCTGAGCTATGATTTCTATTCCTGAATTGAGCGGGTCTGAATCGTCTTCCATCCTCAGCTCCGAATATCCGCCTCCGAAAAGCTCCTTAAATATAACCTCGAAGTTCTTTACAACCTCGTCGAAATTTTCTTTGAAGCGTTTCTTTATCGTCCTGTCCATCTCATCTATTATGCCGATGAGCTCATCCTTTGCCTTTACAATATCGTCCTTCTGTTCCGTCAGGAATTTATATCTTTCAGATGTCTGCTCGTATTCGTCTATCGAAGATATGCTTACAGGTCCTATCTCGCGGATCCTGTTTCTTATAGTTCTCGTTTCTTTAACGGCTCTTGAATATACAAAATCCTCGCGCCTTCTGTCAGCAGCCTGCGCATATGATATTTCAAACTCTTCCCAAAGCTTTTCCTTAAGAGCTTCAAGCTGTGTATCACCTTTAGCCGCTTTTATCTCTATCTGGTATTTTCTGTCACGCAAATCATTGATCTTCTCTGCCGCTCCGCTCTGCTCCGATTCAAGTGCTCTCTGCTTTGCAACGACATCATCTCTTTCATGTGTCAGCTTGGAGAGTACGCTCTCAAGGTTTTCGCGTTCAGATACCAATACTTCTATCTCGCTTCCGTCGCTGAATGAAGCGGTTATATTCTCACGCTCCGCAATGAGTGCGCCTATCATTTCTTCTTTTGATTTGATCTGTGCTTTGTATGCCGACAAAGTATCCTGTACTTTTTCGGACATTCTGATATGAGCATCGCTCTTTGCTGCAATCTCGTTGAGAGATATTCTTGCTGCGGTTACGCTCTCGCTCTTCTCTTCCGTTCTATGCTTTGCCGATTCAAGGCTGTCAATCAATTCATCGAGCTGTTTTGTCACATCGGAGATCGCCTGATTTACAGCTGCAGCCTTTGTTCTGTGTGAAAGCGTGAGGTCATCCGAGCCCTTGAGCTGTACCTCAATATCATTCAGCTCGGATTTTATGCGCTCCGATGCTTCTGACTCTCTTAAGAGACGCTCTTCCGCTGCGGCAACGCTGCTCTTGAGAGTGCCTCCTTTTATTTCGGAGCTTCGCAAATCGTTTTCCAGCCCCTCAAACGACCTTCTCAAATCGAAGGTTTCGTTTTTGTTTGAATCAAGCTTCTTCTGCATTGCGGAAATCTCGCCGTCCAGCTTATTTATCTTATCTGAAAGCTCGTTTATCTCCGCCTTTCTGTCAAGGATGTTTGCAGTCTTATGCCTGAACGCACCGCCTGTAATTGCTCCGGATGCATTGATTATTTCGCCTTCAAGGGTTACAAATCTTAGACCTGAGCCTGATTTTGAGAGTGTGATGGCTGCATCCATGCTCTTTACCACCGCAACACGCGAAAGAAGATACGAATATATATTTTCGTATTCCTTATCAAAATTTATTATATTTACAGCATAATCGATAAAGCCCGGATCCTTTTCGATTTCTTTATTTGAATAGGATTTCTGATTTTTTATCGATGATACAGGAAGAAATGTAACTCTTCCTGCCTTGTTTTGCTTGAGGTATTCGACTCCGCGCTTAGCATCAATATCAGAGCTGCATATGATGTTTTGAAGAGCGGCTCCCATAGCTGTCTCTATTGCCGTTTCATATCCCCTCGGAACATTCATAAGATCGGCTGCAACGCCTCTTATCCCTGAAATATTTGCTTTCATTACGGCTTTGACACCGAAATTGTAGCCCTCGTAATTGCTTTCGAGCTCTTCAATAGTCCTGAGTCTCGATAGAATTCTCGTTTTTTCGAGCTTTGTTCTCTCTATTTCTTCTATGAGGCTCTGTGATATTTTTTCCGATGAAATTATCTTGTCCTTAACGGATATCATCATCTCACGAAGCGATGAAGCATTGTTTTCAGCCGAAGTGAGCTCTTCCCTTACGGATGAGAGCATGGCTTCGTATTCTTTGCTGTTATTATCGCTTCCGCTGCTTAGAGCTGTAAGCTCTGCACGTCTTTTTATGAGGCTTTCCTTTAGGCTGTCTATTCCCTTTATTTCACTTTCGCAGGATGAAAGCTCCTTGTGCGAATCAAAAAGTAAGCTTCGTGCCTCGTCTACACCTGCGGCTATCCCTGCCTGAATTGAAGCAGCCTCGTTGTACTCAGCTATCCTGAGGTTCATTTCCTGCTTTGCTTTTTCAATATCTCTCTCAAGGCTTGCCTTTTCTTCACAAATCGCTTCAAATGATGCCTGTTCAACTTCAAGCTTATCATTAAGAGATATAAGGTCGTCCTCGATAAGCTTCTTCTCGCTTTCTATGCCCGAGAGTCTCTCCCTGCTGACTTCATTTCTGCTTGTCAGCTCATTTACAGATTGTATCGCAGCCATGATTTTATCGCGCGTTTCGCCTATGATGCGGTCGATAACTTCACGGCGATCCGAAAGCTTTGATGATTCGGCAAAGATTTCGCCATGCTCCTTTGCATGTGAATTTATTGCGTTTTCAAGGTCTTGGAGTTCACCTGCAAAAGCTTTGTTGCTCTCCGTGATCGAATCAATATTATGTAAAATAACGTTGATTTCGAGATCCTCGTATTTTTTGTTTAATTCTATAAGCTCTGCAGCTTTGATGCTTTCTTCTCTGAGCGGTCCGATTCTTCCTTCGATTTCCGCTATTATGTCGCTTACCCTTTCAAGGTTGATAGATGTTGACTCAAGCTTCTTTTCGGCATCGTGTCTGCGGTTCTTGTACATTACAACGCCCGCGACTTCCTCGAATATCTCGCGTCGGCTCTCCGGCTTGTTGCTTACGATTTCAGAGATTTTGCCCTGTCCGATTATTGAATATCCGTCAACACCTATGCCCGTATCCATTATGAGTTCGCGTATATCGCGCAATCTGCACGGATTGTTGTTGATGAGATATTCACTTTCTCCTGATCTGTACATTCTCCTTGTAATCGCAACTTCGCTGTAATCTATATCAAGCAGTCCCGTGGAATTATCAATAACAAGAACGACCTCCGCCATGCCGCGCGATTTTCTGCTTGCAGTGCCTGCAAAGATCACCTCTTCCATTTTCCCGCCGCGGAGTGCCTTTGGACTCTGCTCTCCGAGAACCCATCTTATAGCATCACTAATATTGCTCTTGCCGCTTCCGTTAGGACCGACAATGCAGGTTATCCCTTCATGAAAATCTATAATGACAGGATCCGCAAATGACTTAAACCCGTGCATCTCCAATCTCTTAAAGTACATCCTCTAAACCTTTCTTTAGCGCATTCCCCGCAGCGTTCTGCTCTGCTTCCTTTTTGCTCTTCCCTGAGCCTCTTGAAACCACCTTCCCCGATATCAAAAGTATCGCATTGAAGGTTTTATCATGATCCGGACCGGATTCGCTTTCGATTATATATTTTATTTTGCTGTTGTTATTTTTTCCTTTGACAAATACCTTTTCCTGAAGCTCACTTTTGTAGTCCGAAGGCAGCTTGCCCGATACCGCATCAAAGATAGCACCTTCAAATATGCTCAGCACAAAGCTTCTTGCAGCTTCATATCCGCCGTCAAGGAATACAGCTCCGATAACGGCTTCAAGGGCATCGGCAATTATGGAGTCGTTTCCCCTTCGGTGTGTATGCTCTTCGCTTCTCCCTATACGTATAATACCGTCAAGCCCTATCGCTCTCGCAGCTGAAGCAAGTGAAGATTCACATACTATCGCCGCCCTTAGCTTGCTTAAAGCACCTTCTCCGGCATCAGGCAGAATAGCGAAAAGGCGTTCTCCTATTATTGCATCAAAGACAGCATCCCCGATGAATTCGAGACGTTCATTATCAAAACGTGCGCCGGATTCTCTTTTTTTGCCACACGAGGAGTGAGTCAGGGCTTCCTCGAGTAATCTATTGTCTGAAAAAGTATAATCAATCAATCTACAGATTCTCCTGATGACCGGTAAGTATGTCTTCTATCTCGACTACAGAATTCTGTATTATGTCAACAACCTTACCTTCTACGTAAGGAACAGCCTTCAGTATAGTTTGTTTTACTGCTGTTTCGTCGGACGAGCCGTGCATCTTAAGAAGTGCTCCCT
>JAEXBK010000107.1 GCA_023394035.1 Bacillota bacterium | reverse complement strand
ACTTAATGAAGCGGCAAAACGCCACAAGATGATATATCCGATAGCTGCAAGATGCGGAGTTTTTGCAAAAACGGATATTCAGCCGCTTATAAATGAGGGCGCATCGATAGAAGACTTGGCAGCGTCCATATTTCAGGCTGTAGTAAATCAAACGATAAGCGGACTTGCTTGCGGAAATACAATCAAGGGAAAAATCGCCTTCTTAGGCGGACCTCTTTTCTTCTTATCTGAGCTGAGGGAAAGATTTATCGAGACTCTTGCACTTAAGGAAGATGAGATTATTTTCCCCGAGAATTCAAAGTTCTTCGTGGCGATGGGGGCGGGTATGCTCGCACGCGAAAAGGACAGCGTGATGCTTAAAAAGCTGATAGACAGACTTAAGAACGCAGATCCGTCGATGATGAACGATACGAAGCACATAGAATCGCTATTTGAAAACGAAAGCGAATATAATAAATTCAAAAAAAGACACGACAAGGATAAGGTAAAGAGAAGAGATATATCAAAGGCAAAGGGATCTCTGTTTCTCGGAATTGACGCAGGCTCAACTACAACAAAGGCGACGCTTATAGATTCTTCCGGTTATCTGCTTTATTCATTTTACAGAAGCAACGAAGGAAATCCGATCGAGGCGACGCGTTCAATGATGAATGAACTGTATTCACTGCTGCCGGACAACGCTTTTATTGCAAATACCGTAACGACAGGTTACGGCGAAGGTCTTATCAAAGCCGCATTCAGAGCCGACCTCGGTGAGATTGAAACCATGGCGCATTTCAGGGCAGCGGAATACTTTTTGCCGGGCGTTGATTTCATACTCGATATCGGCGGTCAGGACATGAAGTGCATCAAGATCAAAGACGGCGCGATATATAACATCATGCTTAACGAAGCATGTTCTTCGGGCTGCGGATCATTCCTTGAAACTTATGCAAAATCAGTAAACCTGGACACGAAAGCATTTGCAAATGAAGCACTCTTTGCTCAGAATCCTGTTGATTTAGGCACGAGATGTACGGTATTTATGAACTCCAAGGTCAAACAGGCACAGAAGGAAGGCGCCGATATAGGAGATATTTCAGCAGGTCTTTCGTACTCGGTAATAAAGAATGCGCTCTACAAAGTAATTAAATTAAGAAATCCTGACGAGGCAGGCAATAAAATCGTCGTTCAGGGCGGCACATTTTTGAACGATGCCGTGCTCAGAAGCTTTGAAAACATCATAGGCAAAGATGTTATAAGACCTGACATTGCAGGACTGATGGGAGCATACGGTTGCTCATTAATCGCAAAAGAAAACTACGTTGAAGGTTCGCGTTCATCCGTTCTTTCGCAAAAGGAGCTCAACGAGTTTAAGGTTGAGCATACAAACGGAAGATGCGGGGGATGCGAGAATCGCTGCATACTTACAATAAACAAATTCAGCAACGGCGAAAAATTTGTTACAGGAAACAGGTGCGAGCGCGGCGCGGGAGAAAATACAAGCAATAACGATATTCCGGATATTTACGATTATAAAATCAAACGTCTTTTCAGATACACGCCTCTAAGTGATTTTGATGCTGAACGCGGTATTGTCGGAATCCCTCGCGTGCTTAATATGTACGAAAACTATCCGTTTTGGTTTACTTTGCTTTCAGAGCTTAAATTCAAGGTCATACTCTCACCGCTATCGAACAAAAATATATATGAAAAAGGTATGGAGACAATATCATCGGATACTGCGTGTTACCCTGCAAAGCTCGTTCACGGACACATAAAGTGGCTCGTTGAAAATGAGGTAAAATGGATATTCTATCCTTGCATAAACTATGAGCTTAACGAGGATGCTTCTGCAGAGAATCACTATAACTGCCCGATTGTAGCGTCATATCCTGAGGTTATAGCAAACAATATGGACGATATCTTTGCTCAAAATAACGTCAGGATATCTCATCCGTTCCTGCCGTATGATAACGATAAGAGGCTCATAGAAGCACTTACTGCCGAGTTTGCGAATCTTCATATAGAAAAATCGGAGATAGCAAGGGCTGTCAAAAAAGCGAGGGAAGAACAGGAGCTATTCAAAGCCGACATCAGAAAACAAGGCGAATACGCAATCAGATTTGCCCGCGAAAACGGAAAGAAAATGGTCATTTTAGCAGGCAGACCTTATCACCTTGATCCAGAAATCAATCACGGAATAAATAAGCTGATAAGATCCTTTGACCTCGTCGTGCTAAGCGAAGATTCTGTTGCACATCTCGGAAAGCTCCCGAGACCTGTAAGAGTGCTTGATCAGTGGGTATATCATTCAAGACTCTATAAGGCTGCAGATGTAGCAGGTCATAACGATGACATGGAGCTTGTTCAGCTGAATTCTTTCGGCTGCGGTCTTGATGCCGTAACAACGGATCAGGTCGAAGAGATATGCCAGGCAAATAATAAGATGTATACGGTTCTGAAAATCGACGAAGTTTCGAATCTCGGCGCCATCAAAATAAGGATACGCTCTCTTAAGGCGGCAATGGACGAACGCGACAAAAACGGCGTGCGCTCAGAAGCCCTGAACAGAGAGTATAAGAGAAAGATATTTACGAAGGAAATGAAGGAAACATATACTATCCTCGTTCCGCAGATGTCACCTCTTCACTTTGTTTATCTGCAAGAAGCGATAAATTCCTGCGGATATAATGCGGTACTTCTTCCGCCGGTAGATAAGAACTCGGTAAATGAAGGTCTAAGATACATCAATAACGATGCGTGCTATCCGACAATCGTAACTCTCGGACAGATCATTTCGGCTCTTAAATCAGGAGATTACGACCTCGATAAGACAGCAATATTCATGTCTCAAACAGGAGGAGGCTGCAGGGCAAGCAACTATGTGTCACTACTCAGAAAAGCGCTTAAAGACCTCAATATGGAGCAAATACCTGTAGTATCTTTTAACATGGTGGGCTTAGAGAAAAATCCGGGTTTCAAAATCACTCCTGGTATGGCAACAAAGCTCATAGTTGCGATGCTTTACGGAGACCTGATCATGCGTGTACTCTATGCGACAAGACCGTATGAGAAGGAAAAAGGAATATCGGAGCGTATCGTCGATAACTGGTATAACAGGATAATGGACAATATACTTCATTTCAACCGCAAAACCTTTTCGGAAAATCTCAAAGGCATAGTTGCCGATTTTGACAGGATTGCAAGAACAGGTGAGATAAAGCCTAAGGTCGGCGTTGTCGGAGAAATACTCGTAAAATATCATCCTAATGCAAATAACGATATAGTCGGGATAATCGAAAAAGAAGGCGGAGAAGCGGTAGTGCTTGATCTTATAGATTTCTTCCTTTACGGAATGTACAGCAAACGTTTTAATTACGAGAAGCTGTCAGGGTCATATAAGGAAATGAAGCTTAACGATCTTGCGATTAAAGCCGTAGAATGGCTGAGAAAGCCTATGAGAGAAGCTCTCAGAGGAAGCAAATATTTTACGGAGCCTTCGAGAATAGAGGAAACGGCGGAAGCTGCAACAGAGATAATTTCACTCGGAAATCAGTGCGGAGAGGGATGGCTTCTCACAGGAGAGATGATCGAGCTTATACGCAGCGGAACAGAAAATATAGTATGCCTGCAGCCGTTTGCCTGTTTGCCTAATCACGTCACGGGAAAGGGCGTAATGAAGGCAATACGCAAGATGAACCCGAAGGCGAACATAGTTGCCATAGATTACGATCCGGGCGCAAGCGATGTAAATCAGCTCAACCGTATAAAGCTTATGATGGCGACGGCGCACAAAAATTTGTCAAACGACCTTTGATGGTATATAATCAAATATAACAAACATTCTAAAATACACGATAGGAGGTCTCTCCATGGGAAGACACGGAACGATTGCCGGACGTAAAGCGGCACAGGATTCCAAAAGAGCAGCAATGTTTACAAAGTATGCGAAAGCGATTACGGTTGCTGCCAAGGACGGCGGCGATCCTGAATATAACGCAGGGCTCAGAGTTGCGATAGAAAAGGCGAAGGCTATCAGTATGCCTAACGATAATATCCAAAGAGCAATCAAAAAAGGTACAGGTGAGCTTGAAGGCGTCACATACGAAGAGCAGACATTTGAAGGATATGGAGCAGGCGGAGTTGCTTTTATCGTAAACTGTCTGACGGACAATACGAACAGAACGACTTCAGCCGTAAGATCTTTGTTCGATAAGTATGGTGGAAATCTCGGAACTCCGGGATGTGTATCTTACATGTTCTCACGAAAAGGCGTAATCGAGATCGAGAAAACGGATGATATAGATGAGGATGCACTCATGGAAACCGCACTTGAGGGCGGAGCTGATGACATGATAACATACGAGGACAGCTTTACGGTTTACTCGGATCCTTCGGTATATACGGATGTACATAAAGCACTGAAGGATGCAGGGTACGAACTGCTGGAGTCCGATATCGAATTTGTTCCGTCGATGGAGTCAACCCCTTCCGAAAAGGATATTCCTAAGCTTCGTAAGCTCGTAGACTCGCTTGAGGAGAACGATGATGTTCAGAAAGTACAGACAAACTGCGGCGTAGATCTTTACGGTGAAGAGTAATCAAACAATAAACTGTGCTGCCTTTGAACGGGCGGCACTTTTATTGCAAAGCTTATTTAATAATTATTAGTGCATTTTTTTTAATAATGGTGTATAATAATGTTGCCTGGAACTTGCGTCAGGGATTCATAATTGAACCTACACTATTTGCACGGGAATCCGGAGTCCGGAATAATATGTTATGCCCCTCTAATCGGGGAAAACAGAAGATGCCGGCAGGGTACCCACCTATCTGATGATAGGGCGTCAATTATTCCTTGACGGGGATTCCGGGTAGCTTTTTTTGAAAGGAATTTTACATGAATCTGCCAAATAAACTTACTATAGGAAGAGTAATAGCCGTACCTTTTTTTATTGCGGCATATATGATCGGATGGAAATGGGTAGCATTTACGCTCTTTATATTAGCCTCCCTTACGGATCTGCTTGACGGCAAGATCGCAAGAAAATACAATCTTGTCACAAACTTCGGCAAGATAATGGATCCGCTTGCGGATAAGGTATTGGTATATGCCGCATTTTGCCTTTTGATAGAGGATGCGACGATGCCTGCATGGATGCTTATCGTTATCCTTGCAAGAGAATTTGCGGTAGCCGGCATGAGAACCGTGGCAGCATCGGAAGGAATAGTTGTAGCAGCCGGAATGAGCGGAAAAATCAAAACCGTGCTTCAGATGATAGCTGTTCCGCTTATGCTTCTTGCAGGTGCAGTTTCAGAATCGGGAATAGGAAGCTATGTAAATCTTGCAGCAAAGGTATTCCTATGGGCATCGCTTATAATGACGGTTTATTCGGGAGCAGAGTATATCATACAGAATAAAAAAGTTTTTTCGATGTAAAAATGCGCGGATAACAATATTATCGATATTATAGAGAGCTCTCAGCTTTATGTATGAGCTGCTCTCTTTTTTCTTGCACACACAAGCTTCTTATTTCGTTTACATTGAATTTGAATTCTATGCTATAATTATTCCATGAATATTTTTAATCAATACAGAGGCTTAAGACGAGAAAATTATATTCTTTTCTTCGGCAGGATAGTGACAAATCTCGGCGCCATGATCTGGCCTATGATAACCCTTATCCTGAATCAGAAGATGGGCGTTGACGCAAATAACGTAGCTCAGCTCATGGTCCTCGCAGGCTGCCTGATGCTTCCGGCAAACTATTTCGGAGGGTGGATTGCGGATCATCATAACAAGAAGATGAACATTGTCTACTGCGATATAGTGTCGGTAGTTTGTCTTTTGACGTGCGGAATGATCAGACTTTCGTTTATTTCTGTTGCCCTTATATGCATTGCAGGTATATTTCAGATAATGGAAGCACCGTCTTATAATGCACTTATTGCGGATATTACGCCTACAGCAAACAGAAAAAGGGCGTATTCCTTACAATATCTCGGCGGAAATATCGGTCTTGTACTTTCTCCTACGATAGCCGGAATATTATTCAAGGATTATCTTTGGCTGGCTTTTTTGATAAGCGGTACGGCCATATTTTGCTCAACGGTTTTGATATTTTTTAAGATAAAGGATATAACACCGATAGAGGAAACGGATGAAGTGACCATATACCAAAGAAAGCGCGAATTTGAGAGTATAGGCTCGGTGCTCAAAAACAACAGAGTGCTCGTTCTCTATGCGTTGATAGTCGGCATTTACAGCGCGGCATACACGATGTATAAC
>JAEXBK010000074.1 GCA_023394035.1 Bacillota bacterium | reverse complement strand
GTAAAGTATATCTTGTAGGAGCAGGTCCCGGAGATAAGGGGCTGCTTACAGTAAAGGGAAAAGCACTGATCGAAAAAGCTGATGTTATAGTTTACGACAGGCTTGTTTCCGCCGATATTATGGATATGATTCCTGAAAGCGCGGAGCTTATAGATGTGGGTAAAAACGCAGGGGATCATCCGGTGCCGCAGTCGAGGATAAACGAAATCCTTGCTGAAAAAGCGGAAGATGGCAAAATGACGGTGAGGCTCAAGGGCGGAGATCCGTTTGTATTCGGACGCGGCGGAGAGGAATTGGAGCTTCTTAAGAAAAAAGGTGTACCGTTTGAAGTGGTTCCGGGCATCACATCGTCGATAGCTGCTCCGGCATATGCCGGAATTCCGGTAACACATAGGGATTACTGCTCGTCGCTTCATATAATTACGGGTCATGCAAGAGAGGGCGAAAGCGTAAAGATAGATTTTAACGCACTTAAAGCCCTAAACGGTACTCTCGTATTCATGATGAGCATAGGAAGTATTCCTATGATATCAAAGGGACTGCTTGATGCAGGAATGCCGGAGGATACGCCGTGTGCGGTAATAGAAAACGGAACTCGCACATATCAGCGCAAGTTCATATCTTCACTGTCCGAAATTGCAGAGAGCGTAAAAATAAACAAGGTCAAATCTCCGTCGGTCATACTCGTAGGCAAGGTGGCAGGACTTTCAGATGATTTTGATTGGTTTTCAACACTACCGCTCAAAGGCAGAAAAATAATCGTAACACAGCCCGTATCAAAACATTCGAGGCTTGCCGAAAGCTTAGAAGCCTGCGGTGCAGATGTTACGCTTTATCCGTGCGTTACGACGGAAATAATAAAGGAAATAGAGCCGCCTTTTGCGGACTTTGATGTAATTACATTTACGAGCACGGTGGGCGTAAAATCGTTTTTTGAATATCTACTGAGAACAGGCAGAGATTCAAGATGTCTTTACGATAAAAAGATTTCCGTAATAGGAACTGCAACAGAAAAAGAACTGCTAAAATACGGAATTAAAGCCGATTTTGTTCCGGATGTTTACAGCGGAAGAGCGCTTGCCGAGGAAATGATAAAGTCAGGCTTCCTAAACGGCACAGATAAGGTGCTTTTGCTCAGAACGGATAAGGGCTCGGAAGATATTACGGAAGTACTAAGCGAAAAAGGCATAGCTTACCTTGATTATCCTGTCTACAGAACAGAGCTCATAAAAAATGAAGCTCTCGATGATATTTTAGGCTATGAGCTTTTTACATTTACGAGCAAAAGCGCGGTAGACGGCTTTGCTCTGAGCTGCGGAAAAGATGATTTCGCAGGTCTTAAAGCGTTGTGCATAGGTGAAATGACACTTAAAGCGGCAAAATCATACGGATTTGACTGCATTATGTCCGATAAAGCGACGATAGACAGCATGGTTGAAAAAGCTGTAGAATTTTTTGATGCGCAGATAGGAGAGTAAGATGGAATTGACAAGAAGGCCAAGACGCCTTAGACATGATCCGCTGATTCGCGAGATGGTCAGAGAGACGAGAGCAAATGCAAACGGACTTATTTACCCTATATTTTTTGAAGAAGGAAACGACATAAAAGCTCCTATCCAAAGTCTTGACGGACAGTTCAGATACAGTCCGGACAGAGCAAGAGAGGCTATAGACGATTGCCTTGAACACGGAATAAACAAAGTCATCCTGTTTGGAATTCCAAAGGAAAAGGATGAATGCGGATCAGGCGCTTATGCGGATGAAGGAATCGTTCAGCAGGCGGTAAGAAGCATAAGGAGCGAATACAAAGACGATATATATATCGTAACGGATGTATGTATGTGCGAATACACGAGTCACGGTCATTGCGGCGTACTCAAAAACAATGATGTCGAAAATGATGCAACGCTTGATCTTCTTTCGAGAACCGCGATTTCACACGTAAAGGCGGGAGCCGACATGGTCGCTCCGTCGGATATGATGGACGGACGCATAGCTGCGCTTCGCTCAGGGCTTGATAAATTAGGCTTTAAGGATATTCCTATAATGAGCTATGCAATAAAGTATGCCTCAAAGTTTTACGGCCCGTTCCGTGATGCCGCAGGCTCAGCTCCTTCGTTCGGAGATAGAAAAACATATCAGATGGATCCGCATAACGCAAGAGAAGCCATGCTCGAAGCGGCTCTTGACGAGGCGGAGGGTGCAGATATTCTGATGGTAAAACCGGCACTTTCGTATCTCGATATAATAAAGGATCTGTCATAAAATACGAACCTTCCTATCGCAACGTACAGCGTAAGCGGAGAATATGCCATGATAAAGAACGCAGGGAAAGCGGGACTTATAGACGAATACGGAATAATGTGCGAGACGACAACTTCGATGTTCAGAGCAGGTGCCGATATTATCATTACTTATTATGCTAAGGAAATAGCCGATGCTATAAGAAACGGAGACATAGGATGATTACATCTTCAGAGCTTTTTGAAAGAGCAAAAAAAGTGATGCCGGGCGGTGTTAACAGCCCTGTGAGAGCATTCAAATCAGTAGGAAGAGACCCTCTTTTCATATCAAAGGCAAAGGGGAACAAGATATACGATGTCGAAGGAAGAGCTTATATAGATTATGTAGGCTCATGGGGACCTATGATATTAGGTCACGGCGACGAAAAGGTGCTTGAAGCCATACGAAATCAGATAGAAAAAGGTCTCAGCTACGGAGCATGCAATGAGCTTGAAGTAGAGCTTGCAGAGCTCATAACCTCAAATGTGCCTCACGTAGACATGATTCGAATGGTAAACAGCGGTACGGAAGCCGTCATGAGCGCTGTCAGACTTGCAAGAGGCTTTACAAAGCGCGATAAGATCATCAAATTCGAAGGCTGCTATCACGGACACAGCGATGCCATGCTCGTAAAAGCGGGCTCGGGTGCAATGACATTCGGAGATCCCGACAGCGCAGGCGTAACAAAGGGAGCTGCCGAGGATACTCTCCTTGCCGTATATAACGACCTCGAAAGCGTTGAACGTCTTGCGTCTGAAAACAAAGGAAATATAGCCTGCATAATAGTAGAACCTGCGGCAGCAAACATGGGGCTTGTGCCTCCGTGCGAAGGTTTTCTTGAGGGATTAAGAGAAATATGCACAAGAGAAGGTGCTGTTCTGATATTTGACGAAGTAATAACCGGCTTCAGATTCGGATTTACGGGAGCAGCAGGCAAATACGGCGTTGAACCGGATCTTGTAACCTACGGAAAGATCATAGGCGGCGGAATGCCTGTAGGCGCATACGGCGGCAAAAAAAATATCATGGAAATGGTATCTCCTGCAGGCCCTGTATACCAGGCGGGTACGCTTTCCGGAAACCCGATTGCGATGGCTGCCGGAATAGCAACGCTCACACAGCTTCTTGAAGATCCTTCAATATACACGAGGATCGACGCAATGTCGGAAAAGCTCGCAGCGCTTCTCAGAAAGGCAACAGGACTTACCGTAACTCAGGAGGGCTCACTCGTTTGTGTATTCAATACGACTAAACCTGTATATAACTATGACGATGCAAGATCATCAGACACGGCCATGTTTGCGGAAACCTTTAAGAGCCTGCTCGAATACGGCATATACTCGGCACCGTCACAGTT
>JAEXBK010000041.1 GCA_023394035.1 Bacillota bacterium | reverse complement strand
GGTCTGGATGCCGGTTTAGATGTAAGTGTTTATGCCAAACTAGAGTATGATTACCGGCAAATGTTTGAAATCCGAAAAGGGTTAAAGGCGGGTTTAGATGTAAGTATCTATGCCAAACTAGAGTATAATTACCGGCAAATGCGAGAAATTCGAGAAGGTCTGGATGCCGGTTTAGATGTAAGTGTTTATGCCAAACTAGAGTATGATTACCGGCAAATGCGAGAAATCCGAGAAGGTCTGGATGCCGGTTTAGATGTAAGTGTTTATGCCAAACCGGAATATGACGAACGGCAAATGCGAGAAATCCGAGAAGGGTTAAAGGCGGATTTAGATGTAAGTATTTATGCCAAACCAGAGTATGGTTACCGGCAAATGGAGCAAATTCGTTGTGGCTTACAAGACGGTTTAGATGTAAGTATTTATGCCAAACCAGAGTATGATTACCGGCAAATGCGAGAAATCCGTTGGGGCTTGGAAGATGGCTTGGATGTAAGCATCTATGCCAAACCAGAGTATAATAACTGGAAAATGTTTGAAATCCTAAAAGGACTAAGGGCGGGTTTAGATGTAAGTATTTATGCCAAACCAGAGTATGATTACCGGCAAATGCAAGAAATCCGAGAAGGTCTGGAGGCGGGTTTAGATGTAAGTGTTTATGCCAAACCGGAATATAATGACCGGCAAATGGAACAAATCCGTTGGGGCTTGAAAGATGGCTTAGATGTAAGCATCTATGCCAAACCAGAGTATAATGACTGGAAAATGTATCAAATCCGAAAAGGACTACAAGAGGAGGTAGATGAAAAGAAAAAAGAAGAGTCGGAACAAAAACCTTCGATACGTAAAGAAGAGGACTGGGCGATGGAATTATAGAGTTGGCTAGATTGGGCCAGCCAAAAGCCTTAGCCAAAATGCTGAAAAAGTATCTCTTTGTTTTCTCTGATTTCTCTGATGTAGATCAGATTTTGCTGAAAACCCTGATAAAAGAAGATCCGGATCGGTTGATAGAATACCTTGAGGATAATCTGCATTTAGTAGCATAAAACAGCTGTAATATTCTACAAGGTGGCACAAGTGCCACCTTGTAAAGCTCTTTAAGTATGAAAAGGAGAGAAAATGGAACATAAGGAATTGATGGAGAAATTGACCCGGCTGTTGTTTTGACTACTGCTGTGTATGAATATGATTCTCTAAAGGAAGGCTTAGTGTTGCATAAAGATTTGGAACTTAAAAAGGATTTATAAAGTTTTTAAAACCTAAAGGAGAGTTTTATGGAAATCAATTATAAGCTTATAGGATATTTTTCCAAGGAATTTGGTCAAAAGGATGCTAGCCATTTTAATCATGCCTTAAAAGAATATTTGAAAGAAAACTATATGTATCAACAGAATAAAATCACAGAATATAATCTTGATTGTATTGGCGGCTACACTATTAGAGATGGCAAGGCGTTAAAGCAATCTATTCAGGAAAAACTGAGCGGGCAATTAAATTTTGACATAGGTGGCCATTTTGATGATAAAAACACACCACAATCTTTTAAAAATTTAAGAAATGCGATATGGGAGATAGAAGGATTTGAGGGGATGTTGGATACTCTTTCCTTTCATCCATGGGCAGACTTTGTAGAATGGCAGTTGGGTCGGTCATTGAATACCGTTTTGGAAGATAAGTACATGACTGTTGATTTTTTGAATGGTTCGGCACCAATAGTTAAATGCTATTCAACAAAAGAAGAGGCTCTGGCAGCAGCAGACCGGCTTTGGAGTGAAAAAGAAGAGACTGAGAAGGCTGCATATTTGGATTCCAGAAATCCATACAAAGCAGATCAGACGGAACTGATGGTTATTAAAGGTCTTGCCTTAGAAACAGAACCGGGAAAATATAGTTGGATCACAATCGAGGAATATGTAAAGGATATTGTGAAAGAAAAGGCCGACCAGTATATCAAAATTTCATATCCATCGCAGAAGGAAGAAGAAAGGGATTTAGAATTATAGAAGGTGGCAATACTGCCACCTTTTGCTTTAGGAGGATGGAAGATGATTCATTTTGATTCGGATGGGAAAAATCAATCTGAGATTCCTATAACACAAGATCATTATCAAATTGGTGATTGTTATTTATTCCTTCAGGAAACAGATAATGGTAGTTGGGATTATAAAAGTATGAAAGGAGTAAAAAGATGAAGCTGGAAGAAATCAAAGAGGCCTTATTAGGTCTATATAAAGTTCGGACAATGGAACAGAAATATGAGGAAGAGTATGAATTGCTGCTTGAAGAAGCAGCAGATCAGGAAGAATAAAAGGAGGAATGATGGCTACACAAATTCGAATGTTTCATCCTGTATTACAAGATGTAATAAGTAAAATGAACGAGTCTGTTCGTGCTAATGTTTCAGAATATGTTATGAGAAATGTTACGAAGTCAAGCGGACAGTTAGAAGCAGGTATATTGCCTGTTTACAAGGACGGAACAAGGGTGGCACCTGTTTGTTATCCGGATATGTACTTAGATATGATTGAAGCCGGCAAGATGACCATTGAAGAGGCCGCAGATAAGATCATCAATGATATTGAAAAAAGCGAAAGGGTAGTGATTCCACCAATCACAGCAGAGTATGTTTTAAAGAATGTCTACTTTAGAATGTATGATCTAAATGAATGTAGGATGTATCTGTCTGATAAGCCTTTCAGAAGGATGGAGAACCTGGCAGCCATTTCAAATCTAAAGGATACATTTATCATTTCAGACATTCTATCTATTTTGCAAAATGGTAAATATTCCAAATCATTTGGGATCAATGATTTTGTTCCGGGGGCAGAGGCAGAAGAGCTATATGTGATTCAATCTTATCATAATGACTACGGAGCAAGTGTTTTGATGTTTCCGGAAGTCATTGATCAGGTTGCTCAGAAGATGGGTAAGGATGTGTTATTGATTCCCAGCAGTAACCACGAAATACTGATCACAGAAAAAAGTGCTACTACACCTGAGTATATCAAAGCCATTGTGTCTGAGATTAATGCAACACTCGATAAAAATGATTTTCTCACAAACGAAGTCTATGAATACAATAGACAGGATAAGGAATTATCCTGTTTGATAGATAAAGAAAGAGACATAGAAATGTAAGGTGGCACTATTGCCACCTTATTATTTGAGAGGAGAAGTCGTGTAAGGAAAAATCAAAAAGCCAGCATATTACGGCGAACAGAAAGGGGAAACTAAAACATATGACTGAGCAGAATCAAAACGGTAATCAACTAAATAGATACAAATTGGATTTTCGAGGCAAGGATATTTCTTTAATGGATTTGAGGGACATGGATCTCGAAGGCGCTGATTTTTTCGGAATGGATCTTTCGGGAAAAAGCCTAAGAGATTTAAATTTGACCTATTGCGATTTTTCGTGTGCAAATTTATCTGGCTGCGATTTATCGGGTTCCGATCTATCTAATTCCAAAATGTTAGAGACCGATTTATCAAAGGCAATACTTTACGAAGCGGATCTCACCGGCTGCGATCTCACTAATGCAAAAATATGTGATACCAAGTTGGAAGAAACATGGCTTTGCTCTGCTAAACTATATGAAACAGACTTTACTGGCACCAATTTTAGGAATGTGCATCTGAAAAGGGCTTATATTAGAGACTGTAACTTTAAAGATGCAGATCTTTCTTATTTAGATTTGCGAGAGTTTGATTTAGAGGGATGCAACTTTGATGGAACTACTACATCATGTGCAAAAATGTCACAAAGCCAATACGAAGGAATCCTTAACAGCTTACCACCTGAAATTGAGGAAGAACCGGAACTAGAAATCTAAGGTGGCAATAGTGCCACCTTTTTATTTTGAAAGAAAGGAGCAAGCGATGAATCAGATGATTATTACAGGCATTGTCGCAAGTGATATTACCGAAGGCAATACCGAAAACGGAACATATGCCAGGTGCCAAGTGGCAGTCCGGCGTGAATTTAGAGATACCTCGGATTTTTTTTCAGTGGTTGCTTTTGGTAAATTAGGAAACCATTTAGCAAAACACTGGTATAAAGGTAAGGCTATTATGGTCCGAGGGCGAATGGAAGTCAATCAGCTATCAGAGAAGCGGATTTACAATATCGTCGCAGAGAACATTGAATTTATGCAGGATACAAGACACAAAGACAATGAGGTGCATTATGATGCCCTGCCGCCGGAAGACAGACCGTTTTGTTAAGGTGATCATATGAAATTATATAGTAAAGAAGAATTAAAAGCCCTTGCGAAAGAGAGTAGCATTTTGGATGTGATCTACCGCATGGGCTTTACTATTGTTCAAACCGGCTCCACTTATACCATAAAAGAAATGGATTCCTTGAGGGTGTTTCCAAAGACCAACAGCTATTTCCGCTTTTCGCAAAATCGAGGTGGAGACACCTTGGATTTTCTAACGAAGGAGTGCGATATGGTTGCAAAAGAGGCCATTTCTTTTCTGGCACATGATAGTTTCACTGGGCAATTTACAAAGCAAGAATTTGGCCGGCAAATTGAAACGAAGCCTAAAAAATTCGTATTGCCTCAAAAAGCAGACAACAATATTAAGGTATTTCAATATTTGACAGAAGTTCGATGTATCAATCCAGATTTGGTGGAGATGCTGGAGTATGAAAAACTGCTTTTCCAAGATGTGCGTGGGAATGCTGTTTTTGTTGGATATGATGGCGATAAACCTGCCTATGCAGCACTTAGAGGTACGGATCTCAATCGCCCATTTAAGGGAGAGGTGACGGGAAGCAAAAAGGCTGTGGGTTATTCTTATCACATGGCAGATGCTACAAGCATTATCGTTTGTGAGGCACCGATTGACATGCTATCTGCCATGACTATGACGATAGAAAATGAGAAGTTTGGTAGCTTCTCGTATCTTTCTTTAGGAGGTATTGCCATGGGGGCTTTAGAGAGAGTGCTGGATGAAATGCCAGGGAAATATAGCCATGTATTTAGTTGCTTAGACACTGATAAGGCTGGAGTGGCCGGATATGAAAAGCTAAGGCTCTTGACGCATGAAAAAAACCTGAAGCTAACAAATATGAGTGTGCTTTACAAGACACAAAAAGATGTCAACGGATACCTACAGTATAAGGTCAAAGAACAAGGCCTGATGAAAGAAACAACGAAATCATTAGAAGATGAAAGGGAAATAGGTGTGAGCCTATAAGGTGATGAAAATGAACATGTTAAATAAAATGAATATTGTTTTAAATAATGTACCGCAGGATGTGAGCATTCCGCAATTTGATAAGCTGATCAGCGTATTAACTGCCTTAGCCATCGGTATAGGTGGTATTTGGCTGCTTATGGAAGTTATTTTCTTTGGAATATCGTTCAGCTCTTCTGATCAGTCACAAAAGACACATGCATTACTGCGCATGGCAGGAGCGTTTATAGTGTTGTCAGCTGGAACTATTTATCAGCTATTAAAGTAAGGTTGGGAAAGAATATGCCGGATTTAGAACTATTGAAATTAGGGATTGGCGTCATCGATAATGCTTTGAGCATAAAAAATCCGCTTTTGATTTTATTAGAAATCATCATTTCCGTGTATGACAAACTGTTTGGGGGGTTAATCACACAATACCTGTTTTTTGTTCCGGCTGATTTTCCGGATCTGAGTATCATACTAAACGCTGCTAAACCAATTATTTTATCAGCTGCAGGGTCACTGGCGTTTGCTCTGTGGCTGATTGATTTGATGGTACAGGTAACAGAGGTAAGACAGGATAATAGTTTTAAGCGGATTGGTATGTCACTGCTAAAAATTGCAATCACCATATTTTTGATCGTAAAATCTTATGATTTAGTCGCAGCTATTGCCGGAATAGCAAAAGCAATGACAGGACTTATTCTCGAAGCAGTTTTGGCAGTGAATCAATATGTCGGTTCCCCGGGAGGATATTATACCGAAAATGTCAGGGCATACCTGGATGATATTTCTCTTTTAAATGGGATACCGGTTATCATTGTAACCATTCTCGCAATTTTTGTCTGCGGGATTAGTATTTGGACAATCGCCAAAAGTTTTTTGTTTAGATTTATGGAAATCGTAATCCTGTATGCATTTGCACCATTTTTGTTTGCGTGTGCAATCGGAGAAAAGACCTCCAGCATAGCCATTAGCTACACAAAAGAACTCTCTTTTAAGTACCTGGAGAGTGTAGCCATTATGATCATGATGGTGATAGCCAGCCCAATTTTAAGGAGCTTTATCAAGGGCATGACGGCAGTCACTGTAGGAGATGCACAAAATGGAACAGTCGGGGCTATTATAGGCTTATTAAGCCTATTGTTATATGTTGGACTATTGGCAGGATTGATTAGTCAGACCGAAAAAATATTTGCCAGAATCAGATAGGAAGGAGCGAAATGATCTTAAATGTAAAAAAGGATATTACAACCATTAAAGAGGAGGTGGCACTGGGCAAGGATCGTAAAGAAGTGATCACCGTTGCAGCCGGTATGCTTGTATCGGCCATTAGTGTACTACTTATGATTTTTGCTTTTAAGATGCCTATAGAAATATCTATTTATCTGGGTATTTTTATCTCCTCGCCGATTTATATACTGGCATTTGTTAAGCTGCATGGCCTCAATGTCTTTGTATTGTTACGCCGTATGCTTGGTTTTCATATGGGTAGCCAGACCACATATTTTTATGTAGGAATGGATGAGGAGAATCTGAAAGAGGAGGCTGCACAGACCTTTTCAAAGAAATCAAAATTAAGCCAAAGCCATAAAATCATCATCGGATGTTTAATCTTCGGTTCTGTCTTACTGTGCCTCATCGTGGCATTGGCTATCATTAAGAAACATGGAAACGCCAAAAAGGCTATGGGTATTTCTGGTAGCATTGTCTATGAGGTTCAAAGGCCAACAAGCCTTACAGACGATTATCAGGTACCCAAACCACAAAAAGGCGAAATTACAGGCTTTTTGTCTTGGAGAGTGGTCTCCAAAGCAGATAAATCCTATATCAATGATACAAACTGGGTGATTATGGAGTGGAGTACACAAAGTAAAAAATATGTCCCGATGTGGCCGCAGCCGAAAACGGTTTTTTTGGCCGATGAAAAGCCGGGATATGGAATTAAATGGAAGGGATCATTGGCCACAGATTGGCTTGTTTCTACGCCGAGTAACGGTGGCTGGTTTAAGGTTGTTTGGTATCAAGGGAAAAAGGAAGTATTATCATATGAGGCCACCATCAAAAAAGATAGTTCTTCAGCAAAAATCTTCACTACAAAAGATGGAAAAAGAGTTGCTCTGGCAAAAAAGGACTTACTGACTGAAGCTGCAGTCGGTCAAAAAGAGGCTGTAAAGGAAGCCGAGAAAAAGAAGCAAAATTTTGCTAAAGAAAACATCAACATGACAGTCCATATAAAGAACAAGAATGGCAAATATGCTTTAGGTGAGATTGAAATCGCAATGGACGCCGACTTTGAGAGTTCAACCACAGTTTCCGTCAATGGAACAGAAGGGTATCATGCAACTTTCTCAAGGGTATCCGAAGCATCCGCTGAACAAAACACCAGATACATTCGCTTAAAGTCCTTGATGGGAAAGGCGATTAAAAATGGTGAGGTGAAAAAAGTGGTTATGGCAGCTGACTCAAAGCAAATTGAGGTGATCTTTGATGTTGACTTGAAAGATGAGGGATTGCAAGAAAAAACAATTCAGGAATAAGGTGGCAGTGTTGCCACCTTGCGAGAAAGGAATATTATGAAGAAGATAAAAATAGCAAAGCTGCAAAAGAGAGATGCAAATTCATTTGCAGTAAGCAGAAAGATGCATCATATCTTTCCGGTTAAGCGGGTATTAGATCATGGGATCTTTCTGTTAAATGATGGGAAGTATAGTAAAACCTATACTTTTTTGGACGTGGACTACTTTGACAAATCAGAGGCGGAGCAGACCGATACCATTCTAAAGTACGCCGCCCTATTAAACAGTCTACAAGCTAGGATGCAGCTGACCTTTATCAATCGTGAGATTGATCAGAAGCTATTAAATCAAAAGCTTCTGGTGACAGGAGAAGATGCTTTATCTGAAAGCAGAAATTCGATTGTTTCGGAAAAGGTATCCCAAGGTTTGCGAAACATGTCACAAAGTAAATACATCACGATCACCTTAATGGAACCGCATATGACCGACGAAAAGGCAGTGATGCGATTCATTTCGATTGAGCAGACCTTAAACAAGTTTTGTGAAAACCTAAAAACAAGACTGCTTCCGTGTGACACCAAAGAAAGAGTTCATATGCTGGCCAGTACTGTTTTAGGCGTAAAGGAAAGTGATATTCACTTTGATATCACTGCTTACAAGAAAAGAAAACAGGACTTGAGAAGTGAATTTTTACCGGCACTGGTAAAGGAGAAGGCAGATGTGTTGCAGATCAGTGCAAAAGGGCAAAGTCGTTATGCAAAGTGCTTCTTTCTACAAAATTATGCATCTACCTTTAATGACCGTTTTTTTAAAGAGATGATGGATCATCAATACGAAATGGTGCTGACCTTTATGGTAGAGCCGATCGTTAAGTCCGCTTCAATGCAGTTAGTTGAAACGGCAATGGATAAGGTGTTGGACAAGGAATACAAGATCAAGATGCGAAGAAAGCGTAAGGCAGAGGAAAACATTCCACTTCCCAGACGCATTGTGGACGAGCTAAACGGTGTAGCCTCCGTTAGAGAAGCAATTTTAGAAAATAATGAGCAGTTGTTCTTATCGGATATTAGCATGATCATCTTCAATAAAGACAAAGACCAGCTTCAAGAATCTATCAATTCGGTACTGGCTACAGCAGCCGGATACCAAAACGAATTTATCCTGGCACATTTCAGGCAGATGGATTCGTTTTTAAGCACCATTCCCTATGGGGCAAGATATACGGAGAATATGCGTACCCTTTTAACGCAGGAGGTGGCAATCAATATTCCGTTTCGATCTTGCGAGATTCAGGAAAAAGAAGGGCAGTTTTACGGCATTAACCGGCAATCAAAGCAGTATATTTTGGGAAATCGAAAGCTCTTAAACAATGCCAATGGCTTGGTGATCGGACCGAGTGGTGGCGGAAAGAGCATGAATGTGAAGCTGGAGCAAAATGAAATCCTTTTATCAACACAGGATGAAGTGATCATCATTGATCCGCAAAATGAATATGATCGTTTTGTAAAAGCACATAGCGGCACTACGATTGACTTGTCCTTGCATAGCCGCAACTTCTTTAATCCCTTTGACATAGCCAATATAGACGAGGGGCAAAAGGTTATTTCGTATGAAAAGACGCAAATGGCCATTTCGATGTTCCAGGAAGCACTGCAGAAGGATTTGTCACCGATGGAGATTACCGTGATCGACGATGCCATCCGTGATATGTATGAGATGTATTTTTCTTCTCCGGTGAGTGTACCAACCTTAAAGGATTTATACCAGCTAATCGCTCAAAATCCACATGGTGAGGAGCTGGCCGAAGAACTAAAGCCATATGTTCTTGGTTCTTTTAGCCTGTTTAGTATGCACACCAACATTGACACTTCCAACCGTGTGGTATCCTATGGGCTTTCTAACTTAGTAGATGCCCTGTGGGGAATGGCAATGGTCGTTTTGCTTCAGACCATTAAAAAGCGGATTATGCTTAATTACATGAACAACAAGTTGGAGGAAGAGAGAGCAAAGCACACAGGGGAAGCATTTCAGAAAAAGTATATTTGGGTATATATCGATGAGCTGGAGATCTTGCTGAAGCATAAAAAGACTGCCCTGTATTTTATATCATGGTGGAAAGAGGTACGAAAGTTTCATGCTGTTTGTACCGGTATTATTCAGGATATTTCCAAGGTAGAGGGAGTCGATGATGTATTGGCATTGTTAACCAACAGCGAGTTTGTTCTCTTAACAAAGCAGGACAGCTCTCATGAGGAGCTGCTGATCAGTGCCGGCTGCTCCGAGCAGGAGGTTAAGTATCTGACAAATTCTTGTGGAAAAGGAGAAGGCCTTTTAATGTATGGCAATGCAAAGGTGCGTTTTGATAATCGTATTCCGCAGGACAACCTAATTTACGAACTCATAAATACAGATTAAGGAGTCGTCATGAAATTAGATGTAAGAGAGGAGAAAAGCACCTTACGAAGTATTCTTAGCTTGTCTGATGGATTTAGAAGTAATCAACCTGTGATTCATGGGGCGGTGATGAAACAGCGTTCTCACGGAGCAAAACTGCATCAAAGCCCATATGGAGGCTTACCTCGTAATTCAGGCTACTACTCCAGATATAGATCGCAGAGGCAGCATACTATACAACCGGATCATAGAGCAACAAAATCGGTTGATCGGTGGAGGCAGCTTCAGGTTCGTTCTTCATCGGATCAGCGATATACACTTACGCTACGTCGATCCTTTACGGAGCAAAGAAGTGAAATCCGGTCAAATAGAAGCTTACACCACCGAAAGAACGGTTTTGTGACAAAGGAAGGAAGTTTTGCAAGTAAGCTACGACAAAGGGATCCGATCGCCCGGCAGACAAAGAAAACTATCAAAGGGTTAAGAAAGAGTGTAGTGACCGCCGGCAAGGGCATTCCTTATATTGGCCAGGTCTTTATGGCAGGTGAAAGATTGAGGGAAGATGTCGGAATGCTTGGAAAAGTGTTTCGATCGGAACGGGATAGCCTTAGAAACGCTACCAGAACACAGCCACAGGAAGAGCCGCTCCGTTCGTCCGGAAATGGTGTTCGATCACAGGCAAAACCTGAACAGCAAGCATCATGGTTTGTTAAAACAGCCATGAAACGCTTTCGGGACGGAGCAATACTGGCATTGACCATCATTTTCCCACCGTTTCCGTTGATTTTGTCGGCCGTGGTATTATTGCTTGTCATTATTGTTACCGGAGCCTTTGGTATAGGACTTCTCGCACCATCTTCTCCGGATTCCTCAATCAATCATCTGATCAGTGAGGGGAATGTGAGGATTGAACGTCAGCTTTTGGAGGATGATTACACCTTCCCATTGCCGAGGGGTTATTCGCAAATTTCCTCCGGCTTTGATTCGACCAGACGATTTGCACCGGCCGACTATATTTTAGGCGGGCATGTGGGAGTGGATTTTCCCGTTCCGATCGGTACGCCTGTGTATGCCTTCAAATCAGGTACGGTGGTAGAGGCGGATATATATTCGGATGGAGCGATGGTGGTAGCTATCAAACACCCTAAAGGTGATGTATCAAGATATATTCACCTAAGCAAGATGTTAGTTACCCACGGTCAAAATGTAAAGGTGGGCGACTTAATTGCTCTATCCGGTAATAGTGGTCAATCCAGTGGCCCGCATTTACATTTTCAATATGAAACAGATGGAAGTAAAGGATGGGCAAAATCAGCAGTGGATCCGATGCCAATGTTTAAGCAAAACGCTTCCGGTGAATGGTTAAGTCTAAAAGAATATGCCAGGCTTTCCGGAAACAGTACAGAAACCAAAAAGGAGATACAATGAAAAACAAGATGCAAGAGCTGCTAAAGGCAGAACAAAAATTATCAGATAAGCAAAAAGCGTTACAGAGGTTATATGACGCCAAAGCAGAAAAGATCAAGCTGGTCGAAGAGCGATATGCGGCCAAAGAGATGTCCTTGCAAGGAGAGATCGAGGAGTGTAAAAAATGCTATAGTCAGATACTAACCGCATTTTTAGAAGAGAAAAAAGAGGAAAGTGGTCTGACGACTGCGGATTTAATCGAGCTGTTTGATGCAAGAAAGGATCCGTCAGGGGATGGACAAAAAGAATGTGAGGGAGGTAATGAAAATGCAGCCTACACGAATGCAAATGAATAAAGTACAGCCTATGATGAAGTTATTATTGATTTCAAAGGCTGAAGGACTAAGCTGTTTCCTTGACTATGAAAGGATTGCTTTACAGCTGTGTACCCTAACCGGCGAATTGTTATATACAAAACACTTCGATGGTCAAATGAATCGATTGATTTCATACTTGGGCAGATTGAGAAAAGATCAGCTCCTATATCGCTTATGCGATGAATGGAGCGACAGCATTGACCCAACTATGGAATATTCGTTTCTATCCTAAAAAAGTATAAAAACTGTAAAAAACGAGAGGATCACATGAAGATTAACGATTACTATGGTATAATACATACAGTCACCACCCAGATATTGCACTCCTCTGATCAATATCTGGAGCTATTAAAAACAATGGGTAATAATCAACGCTATGATTTCTCCAGTCAAATGAGTATCTATGCACATAGGCCAGACGCCACTGCCTGTGCCAAATTTCATACATGGAGAGACACCCTGCATCGAAGCGTCCTATCGGGAGAAAAGGGAATCCCGTTTTTAGAAATACAGCCAAATGGGAGAGCAAAGGTGGACTGGATTTTTGACGTATCACAAACCGTTGGCTATAATCGTTTTCCGGTTCCGCTTAACCTATGGTCATTTGTGCCAGACAGGCATATGGATGTACTACATAGGCGAATCAATCGCCCGGATGCCGGTGTTAAAGAAACGGTATCGGAGCTTAGCGACTTGTATGCAAGGCCATACATTGA
This sequence comes from Bacillota bacterium, assembly GCA_023394035.1. Lineage (GTDB taxonomy): Bacteria > Bacillota > Clostridia > Peptostreptococcales > Anaerovoracaceae > Eubacterium_B. The sequence continues at coordinate 6,382 of JAEXBK010000041.1, read as the reverse complement.
AGAATATTTTAATACAGTTAGTTTGACAGGATCACAGCAAACGGTCTTTTTTGATTTTTTCAAGCAGTCACTGGCCTATATTTGTGCCAGTCGCTTTGACTTGTATTATCGTCCGGAAAATGATGTAATCGAGCGTGGGCTGAGATTGTTTCAGGTACAGACCTTTTCCATGATGGGAGATTTGTTGTCAGAGAGTGCCAAACAGTTAATAGAAGAAACGATTTTGTTAACCAGAGAGCATGACCGTGCCATTTTGCAGGAAAAAAGGCAAGGCACAGGCTTACAGGAACAGGAAACAACAGATAAAGAAAAAGGAGGGAGCAATAATGCTGCTATTCGAGGATTACATGAGACCGGAGATTTTAAGGACACAGAAGCCGGATCCGATTTCAGAGTACGGAACGACAGAAGAAATGATGGAATTTATGAGGCGGATTACACTGGAGCAGCTGGAGGCGGACGAGGAGTTTCTAAAGGACAATCCGAATCCGTTTTGGGCAGAGATGAGGATGGATTATCTGGTGGAGAGCGGAGAGGACAGACACTGGTACGAGCTGCAGGAGATGTACGGAGATGGGACGCTGCTGAAGCACATCGAGAACAAACACCTGGAAGCGATAGCGTTGGCGAAAGTCTTAAAGCCGCAGATGATGAAAGAGTATGGCCTGACACCGGAGCTGGAGCAGGAGAACCCGCAGGAGTATCGGGGACTGATGAACAATCTTCGATCAGCCATGCACGAGATCATCAGAGCGGAAGTGATCGAAGTATAAATCAATCAGCCAAAGAGGCAGATAAGAAAAATGAAAAGGAGGCGAAAGCTTCCTTTTTTGATGTATCTCAATCTGGCCAGTGGTCGGCGTTGGCCATTCCCTTGACTGACACTGAGATCCAACAAGTTTTACTTCACGGAAGCAATCAGGGTTTTGGCCGCCTTCCGATCATTTCTGCCTTTTCCAGGAGCCGGAACATCGAGGAACTTGCAGGGGCAGCTTCCCGTTTGTTTCAGGGAGGGCATGGCTTTTCGTATCAGGGAAAATCCTTTGTCGCCTGGTACGACAAGGAAGGAATAAAATTATCGTATGGCACCAAAGCAAGGCTTTCATACGGACAGCTGCTATCCTGGCAAGAGGTGGCAGAAAGGATTACAGCCATGTTGGTTCAGGGTGAGTACGCCACGAGGGAAGATCTGGCCGCAGTAGATACTTATGAACGGGAGAGGATTGCCACCGATTTTGTCTATATGTATCGTGATCTGACGGATAATGGTTTGCAGTATTTTTCTCTGATTGATCCGGTTCCATTTGGATTTTTGGATGCAGTAAAAAGTGTGACGGATCATTTATCAGATGCTTCATATGTGAAAATGCTCGTAGAGGATATGACAGGATTTTTGGAAGAATATGAAGCAGACAAATCATTATTACGCTTTCGATTTCACCGGCCTGAAAAAATTGTTTCAATGCTTACGCAGTATCAAAAACAACGGTTACCACTTGTCAGCCATGTGAACAATCATGAAATATTTCCATCCTTTATAACGGATGATGAAATCGCATATGGCCTATCAAGACTGTTAAAGGAACAGTCACTTAGAACAGTATATGAAAGTGAAAATAGTGCTTCTGAAAGAATAGAAGTTCTTAAAGCACGCTGCGGCAATTCCGGACAGACCGGTATATTTCAAGGGGATATTTCTTCATTTGTTAGCTATGATGGCACCGGTGCAATATTTAATAAAAGCGACTGCTTGGATATTTTGATAAAGTGGCCACAGATCGACAAAATCATGAAATGGCATGTGGATCATGCTCCTGAAATTTTACCACCCGTTTTCAAAGAAAAATCTATTTTATCTGCAGAAGTTTTAAACAAAAAGGAACCACTAAAGGAAGACACCAAACCAGAAAGCAACTCGGACAGAAGCTTTTATTCAAAAGAGAATGTTACTGATTTGATGCCTGCTGAGATTTTGGAAGCAGTTCCAAGACTATATCAGACAGACGGTATCTCCGGCGCTGATAAGGTGATTCATGCAGCTTATATTATTCCTTTCAGAAGCACATGGACTTGGTACTTAACGGAATATGATCCTGAAACAAAAGACGGCTTTGGTCTTGTTTTAGGAGATGAGGCAGAATGGGGATACTTTAATCTGAATGAGCTTCAGGAACTACAGGCCGAGCGTCTGGTGTTGGAGGATTTTCCGAAAACATTCCGTGAAATCAAGGATACGGAACTGAAAAAACAGATGGATGAGGATGAGCTTCAATCAGTGTTTAACGGGGAGCTATCCTTTGGAGAAAGAAATCCTAAAGATTACATATCGGCCAATATAGCTACGGCCTACCGGTATGATGCAAATGGTGAAATGCTACATAATCGCCAAGATTATCCGGAGATTATCGAGACTGAAGAAAGTATGCTTACGGTACAGACAGCTGCCACCATCCAATCGGAGGGCAAAGAGGAAAGAGATGATCAAGAGATTGATCAAAAAGAAGAGCAGCAAGAAGCACTACAAGAAGTGGAGAGGCAGCTGGCCGCACAAAGAGCTGAAGAAACCCAAAAGGAAGTCGAGAGAAATATAAAACCAGCTTTTGTAATTGGTGCAAAGCTTTTGTATAAGGGACAGCACTGCATCATTAGTCGCTTTGATAAGGTTGGAGCCTTTAAGACGGTGACCGTTGATATGGCTGATACGCTGCTAAATGGCTATATTTCCGGCAGTGAAGTCATAGCATATCAAAGTGATGCTGATCTGGAACGCATATTTGAATTGCCGGAAAAAACGCAGGATGAAATATATGATCTGGCCACGAAGATGGATCAAATTGCACACGACAATGATCCATATGAATATAGAGATCAGGTAGGAACGGATCAGCTTGAAAAAAGTGAACATATTGAAGAGATCTATGAAAATCTGCGTGATGGCAATGTTGTACCGTATATTGATTTTCTGGAGGATATGCTAAATGATGAGCCGGAGGATGCGACGGCTATAGCAGAGGTTGTTTCCGAGTTAAAAGCGTATAATTTCCGCATTACAAATGAAACGCTTCCGGAAACACTATCTCCAAGTGAAAGACTAAATCATAATCTCGAAGCAATTTCCATGCTTCGCAGGGTTGAGAGCGGACAAAGAGAGCTTGATCGTGCTGCCCAAGAAACTTTGGCAAAGTATGTGGGCTGGGGTGGTCTTGCAGATGTATTTGACGAAAGGAGAAGTGGCCAGTGGGAAGCTGCAAGAGCCTTTCTGTTAGAGAATCTTTCTGCCCAGGAGTATGATTCAGCAATGACATCTACCTTGACCAGCTTTTATACGCCAAAGGCGGTCATTGACGGAATGTATTCTGTTTTATCGGATATGGGCTTTACGAAGGGGAATATACTGGAGCCTTCTATGGGAGTGGGCAACTTTATGGGGTGCCTCCCCGAAGCAATGCAAGGATCCCGTTACTATGGTGTTGAATTAGATAGCATTAGTGGGAGAATTGCAAGGTTACTGTATCCTGAAAATCATATTTCAGTGAAAGGGTTTGAGGAAACCACCTTTTCCAATAACTTCTTTGATATTGCAATCGGTAATGTGCCGTTTGGTGATCTACGGGTGAATGATCCGGCGTACAACAAGTATAAATTTTTAATTCATGACTACTTTTTTGCCAAAGCATTGGACAAGGTCAGAAGCGGTGGTATTATTGCGTTTATTACATCCTCCGGTACTTTGGATAAGAAGGATGAAGGTGTTCGCCGTTTTCTATCTAGCAAAGCAAAGCTTTTGGGGGCGATTAGGCTACCGAACACCACCTTTAAGGGGATGGCAGGTACAAGTGTCACTTCAGACATTATTTTCCTACAAAAATCCGAAGCTGTGCTGGAGGTGGATGAGCCGTGGTTACATTTAGGCACAGATGAAAATGGCCTGACCTATAATCGCTATTTCATTGATCATCCGGAAATGGTACTTGGTCGGCTGCAGGAAATATCATCGGCCTTTGGTACAACCTTGGCTTGTATTGGTGATCAGGAAATCAACCTAAAAGAAGAAATACAAAAGTGCGGCAGCCAGATCGTTAAAAACGGCCGTTATACAAAAGCTGAGCTTTTGGAAGATGAAATGGATGGGATTCCAGCTACGGACGATGTGAAGAATTTTACCTTCACCATCATTGATAATGAGGTTTACTACAGGGAAGATTCACTGTTTGTCAAAAAGCAGCTTCCAGCTAAAGCTAAAGAAAAAATACAAGGATATAAAAGGGTGGTCGAAGCTGTTTTGGAAGTGATCGATGTGCAAAAAAATGATCGAGGCGATGATGATATTATACAATCAAGAGAAAAGCTAAATAGGGTTTACGATGAGTTTGTAAAAGCATACGGCTATATCAATAATAAGGAGAATATCAGACTGCTGCGAGAGGATGGCTATTTTCCGCTTGCCTGTTCGCTGGAACTGTTTGATGATGACAAAAATTATGTCGGAAAGGCTGATATTTTCAGGAAGCGAACAATCGCAAAGGCAGTGCCGGTAACACATGTGGATACGGCAATGGAGGCATTAGTATTGTCCATTTCTCAAAAGGCAAGAGTTGATCTTGAATATATGAGCAGTTTATCCGGAATTTCCCTTGAGGGCATCAAGACGGCTCTTCGAGGGGAAATTTTCCGGAATATCAATGCCGATCAAATTATGAGCGGTATGCCCTTTGAAGCAGAGGAAATGAATGTTCAGTGGGTCACCAGAGATGAATACCTAAGCGGCAATATTCGGAGCAAACTGCGTGTGGCAGAAGTCTATCTAAACCGATTGCGAGCGGATGAGAGTATACCGGCAGATATGAAACAAAGGGAAGTTGAGCAGATGGAGTATCAGGTCGAAAGCTTACGAAAAGCTATGCCTGTGAGACTGGAGGCCGGCGATATTTCTATCCGCTTAGGTGCCACATGGATCCCGGCTTCAGACATTGAGCAATTTATTGTCGATACTCTGGAAACACCTCGCTGGATCAGATGGGATATTAAGGTAACTTTGAATCCGCTCAATGGAGAGTGGTTTATCAATAACAAGACAATGGATAAACAAAATGTCATAGCCCATGAACGCTATGGAACAAGTCGTATCAGTGGGTATCATCTGATCGAGTTGGCACTAAACTTAAAGAACGTCCGTATTATGGATCAGATCATCAATCCGGATGGTACTAAAACAGCTGTGCTAAACAAAAAAGAAACGCTTCTAGCCATTCAGAAGCAGGAGATGCTAAAAGAAGCGTTTAAGAGCTGGATCTTTAGGGATCAGGAGCGTAGAAACCGACTGGTTGAAGAATATAACATCAGGTTTAATTCAATCAGAAACCGGGAATATGATGGTATGCACCTGGCACTGGAGGGGATGAGTTCCGACATTACATTACGGTCACACCAAAGAAATGCGATTGCAAGAGGTCTATTTGGAGGCAATACATTGCTGGCACATGTAGTAGGAGCAGGTAAAACCTATGAAATGGTGGCGACAGCGATGGAGAGCAAACGCCTAGGACTATGTACAAAGTCTTTATTTATGGTGCCAAACCATTTGACCGTACAGATGGGGCGTGAGTTTATGCAGCTATATCCCGGTGCAAACATTATGGTGGCTGCTAAAAAAGACTTTGAACCCAAAAACAGGAAACGCTTTGTCGCCAAGATCGCCACCGGAGAATATGATGCAGTCATTATCGGTCATTCTCAATTTGAAAAAATCCCGATGTCTCCGGCTTATCAGAAGCGTCACATCCAAGAAGAAATAGACCGGATCATGGATTTTCTCAGCGAAAATAGCCATAAATCAGAAGTGAGGCACACCGTAAAGCAGCTGACCAGAACAAAGGATAACCTAAAGAAAAAGCTGGAAAAGCTAAATAATGATATCAGAAAGGATGATGTGATTTACTTTGAAGAGCTGGGAGTCGATAAGCTGTTTGTAGACGAAGCTCATCATTATAAAAACTTATATTATTTTACAAAAATGAACAATGTGGCAGGTGTCAGCACCACAGAAGCTTTCAAATCCAGCGATATGTTTATGAAATGCCGATATATGGATGAATTGACAGGTGGTAAAGGCATTGTCTTTGCGACCGGTACACCAATCAGTAATTCCATGACAGAGCTGTATACCATGCAACGCTATCTTCAATATGATGCTTTAGTCGAGCGTGGACACGATGTGTTTGATGCCTGGGCTTCATGGTGCGGTGAAACGACCAGTGATCTGGAACTGGCACCGGAGGGAAGCGGGTACCGGATGAAAACCCGGTTTGCCAAGTTTTATAACCTGCCGGAGGTGATGGGGCTGTTTAAGGAGGTGGCCGACATACAGACCGCCGATATGCTC
>JAEXBK010000005.1 GCA_023394035.1 Bacillota bacterium | reverse complement strand
GGTAATAGATACCCTGACAGGCTTTAAGCACATGGGTAAACACATCTCCGATATGATCAAGTCAGGAGATGAGGATAAATTCTTTTTTGCCTTCGAGGAGAGCAACGGATTTTTGATATCTCCGTTTATCAGAGACAAGGACGGCGTCAGCAGCGCGCTTTTGATTTCCGTTATGGCGGCATATTACAAGAGCATGGGGATGGATCTGATTACGAGACTCGAACAGATTTATCAGGAATACGGCACATTTCTTGACAGGAGCAGGAGCTTTGAGTTCGAAGGAATCAGAGGACGCGAGGCGATGGGAAAAATCATGGAATATTTCCGCGGCCTCGACAAAAACGATATGACCGGTCTTGGAATTGCCGAAAAGACGGATTACCTCAAGGATGATACGGGGCTTCCGAAATCGGATGTTATAAGATTCACATTCTCAGACAAAAGCATCGTGATAGTAAGACCTTCCGGAACAGAAGCGAAGATAAAAGCGTACTTTTATCTGTCCAAGAGCGGAATCTCACCTGCCAATGAAATCATAGGCATAATAGAGAGCTTTAAGCTGTACTAAATATACAAAAAGTGATATACTAAAAACAATTTTTATACAGGAGGAACGGACACTTGAAAAAGAAAGGTCTTAATGAAATAAGAAAAGATTTTCGCGATTTTTTCGTTAGTAAGGGACATTATCCTGCAAAAAGCGCCTCGCTTATCCCGCAGGGAGATAAATCGCTTTTGATAATAAACTCCGGAATGGCACCGCTTAAGAAGTTCTTTTCCGGCGAAGAAACGCCGCCTTCAAAACGAATGACTACATGTCAAAAGTGCATACGTACCGGTGACATAGAGAACGTAGGAAAGACGAGCAGACACGGCACATTCTTTGAGATGATGGGAAATTTCTCATTCGGAGATTACTTCAAGAAAGAATCTCTGAACTGGGGATGGGAGTTTATAACAAAGGTTCTCGAAATGGATCCTGAGAGAATATGGGCAACCGTATATCAGGATGACGAAGAAGCCGTAAAAATCTGGAAAGAAATAGGACTTCCGGATGAACGCATAGTAAGGCTCGGAAAAGAAGACAACTTCTGGGAGATAGGGCTTGGACCTTGCGGCCCGGACTCTGAAATCTTCTATGACAGGGGAGAAGCATACGGCTGTGGATGCGAAGATTGTAAGCCTGGCTGCGACTGTGACAGGTACATAGAATTCTGGAATCACGTATTTACACAGTTCTCCAAAGAAGAGGACGGCTCATACAGCGATCTTGCACATCCTAACATAGATACGGGAATGGGTCTTGAGCGTATGGCCTGCATCATGCAGGATGTTACATCTATATTTGATATAGATACCGTCAGATATATTCTTGACGGCGTCCTTGAGCTTTCAGGAAAGAAATATGCGGAAATAGGTACAGAGGATACCGATATATCGGTAAGAATAATAACCGACCATTTAAGATCAATGGTATTCATGATCGGAGACGGGATAATTCCTTCAAATGAGGGAAGGGGCTATGTACTTCGCAGACTCATAAGACGTGCGGCACGACACGGAAGAATACTCGGTATTGAGAGCGGCTTCCTTTCGTCACTTGCAGACAGAGTAATCAAGGTTTCAGGAGACGCATATCCTGAACTGATCGAAAAGAAAGATTTTATAAAGAAAATCATTTCCGTAGAGGAAGAAAAATTCGAAACGACGATAGATCAGGGAATAGAAATAATCTCAGGCTATATCGAAGAAATGAAAAAAGAAAACAGCACGATTCTTGACGGAGACAGAATCTTTAAGCTTTACGATACATACGGCTTCCCACCTGAGCTTACGGAAGAAATTCTCGAAGAAAACGGATTTTCCGCAGATCTCGAAGGCTTTGACATCAACATGAAGAAGCAGAGAGAGATGGCAAGAGCAGGACGCCATGTAGACGAAGAAGAGGGCTGGAAGAAATCATCGGAGACGCCTGATGTTCAGGAAACAGTCTTTACAGGATATGATTCACTTGTCTCTGAATCCGAAATACTTGCTATGGTAGGAGCAGGCGGTGAGATTACTTCTTCCTATGAAGGTGAAGAAGCTATCGTATATCTTGATAAATCACCGTTTTATGCCGAAAGCGGAGGACAGATTTACGATACAGGTATTATGTATACCTCTGATGCAAAGGCTCAGGTTGTTTCGGTAACTAAGAAAAACGGAGTTTTTGCTCACAGGATAAGCGTTATATCGGGAACCTTCGAAAAGGGAATGCCTGTAACATGTAAAGTTGATGCGATAAGAAGAAATCTTACAGCAAGAAACCACACTGCTACGCATCTTCTTCATAAGGCACTTAAGGATGTTCTCGGAACTCATGTTCAGCAGGCGGGCTCATCCGTTACAGGCGAAATGCTGCGCTTTGACTTTACGCATTTTGAAGCTATGTCGGAAGAGGAAAAAACAAAAGTCGAGGATATCGTAAACGAGAAGATAATGAGCTTCCTTCCTGTTTCAACTCTCGAAACGAGCATGGATGATGCGGTAAAGCGCGGAGCGACGGCTTTGTTCGGTGAGAAATACGGAAATGTAGTAAGAATGGTAAGCTGCGGAGATTTCAGCATCGAGCTTTGCGGAGGCACGCATGCAGGAAATACAGGAGAGCTTGGTGCTTTCAAGATAATTTCGGAGTCAGGCGTTGCTGCCGGAGTCAGAAGAATAGAAGCTATAACGGCAGCTTCGATACTTAAGCTCCTTACAGAGACTGAATCAGTGATAGATGATGCCTCAAAGACACTTAAATGCAACAAATCGGCGCTTTTATCAAGGATAGCATCTCTTAACGAGGAAAATAAGTCGCTGAACAAAGAACTCGAAGAGATAAATCGTTCAAAGCTCGGAGACGCAGCCGAAGAGCTCGTTTCCTCGGCAAAGGAGATAAACGGCATAAAGCTTATAACAAAGCGTTTTGACGGATCTGACATTAATTCTCTCAGAGATCTTACAGATGACATCAAAAAATCGGCTAAGACGGCGGCAATGGTATTTGCTGCGGTAAACGACGGAAAGGTTGCCTTCCTCGTTGCTCTGACTGACGATCTTGTAGATAGAGGCATGCATGCCGGCAAGATGGTAAAGGAGATAGCTGCTACCTGCGGCGGAGGCGGCGGCGGAAAAGCAAATATGGCTCAGGCAGGAGCAAAAGACATATCAAATATCGATAAGGCTTTTGAGGTTGCAGAAACATTCATAAAGTAGTATAATTAAACTATAAAAGAACAGGAGGTCGGATATGGAAAGAAAAACTATCATGTTCAATAACGAGAAGGCTCAGGAAAAAACGAAGCGTGAAGTACTGGAGACTGTCTACAATGCATTGGAAGAGAGAGGATATAACGGTATCGACCAGATGGTAGGATATATCCTGTCCGGTGATCCTTCGTACATCACAAGTCATAACAATGCGCGCATGATGATCAGCCGTATTGACAGGGATGACCTTGTAGAGGAAATTCTGAAGACTTACCTCGGAAAGTAAAGAACATAAAGTCGCGGTGGGCGTAGCCTGCCGCGGTTTATTATCTGACAGGAGAATTTATTATATATGATTAAACGAAAAATTGCCCTTGATGTGGGTGATAAGACTATAGGCGTTGCTCTTTCCGATCAGCTCGGGATAACCGGGCAGGGGCTTATGACTATTGAGCGTGTCGGGATCAAGAAGGATACCTCTGTTGTTGCTGACCTCATAAAAGAATATGAATGTGACACCGTAGTAATAGGATTACCGCTTAATTTGAACGGGACAGACAGCATTCAGACGGAAAAAGTGAGGGAGTTCAGAACACGCCTCGAAAACAAGCTCAGAAGTAATGCACTTCAGGATGTAAAAATCGAGTGGCAGGATGAACGATTTACGACGGTAATGGCAGAGGATATACTGATAGCTGCCGATGTAAGACGCGATAAGCGCAAGCAGGTCATCGACAAGCAGGCGGCTGTAATTATTATGCAAAGCTATCTCGACAGAATGAAAAATAAATAATACATACAAAAAACACGAATGAGTTTATTATTGTTCGTGTTTTTTTCATTTATTAGATAATTGCTCGAAAAAAATGCTAAAATAATCGCTGTTTACTGAACTTAAATTGAATATCTTATATCAGTGTGTTAAATTTGTATTAAGGAAATATAACCGTAATTTATTAATGAGGTATGAAATGAAAAAAGTAGCCATAATAATGGGTTCAGACAGCGATCTTCCTGTAGTTGAAAAAGCCGTAACTACACTCAAGAAGTTCGCTGTTCCTTTTGAAGTACATGTTTATTCTGCGCACAGAACTCCTGCCGAGGTGAAGGAATTTACGCTTGCGGCAAGAGAAAACGGTTTTGGTGCTATTATTGCCGCAGCAGGTAAAGCGGCTCACCTTGCGGGGGCAATTGCCGCAATGACAACCCTTCCTGTAATAGGAATCCCTATCAAGTCATCGACGCTTGACGGACTTGACGCACTGCTTTCAACGGTGCAGATGCCTTCGGGAATTCCTGTAGCGACAGTAGCCATAGACGGAGCGGAGAACGCAGCACTTCTTGCGATAGAAATGCTTGCAATAGAAGATAAGTCGCTTGCGGAAGCTTTGATGAATATGCGCAGTGAATCCGCAGCAAAGGTATTGGAAAAAAATAAGAAGATAGAAGAACAGTTTAGAAAATAGCAGGAGAATATATATGAGCGGTCTTAGAGAAGAATGCGGTCTTTTCGGAATTTTTTCGGACAAAAAAGAGGATGTTGCAAGAACGGCGTATTACGGACTTTTTGCACTGCAGCACAGAGGGCAGGAAAACTGCGGTATCGTTGTAAACGATGACGGTGTTTTTGCATCATACAAGGATAAGGGACTTGTAAACGATGTATTTACGAGTCAGAGTCTTGACGGCCTCGGACTCGGAAACATGGCTGTAGGACATGTAAGATACGGAACTACGGGAGGAAACGAAAGGCTTAATTCACAGCCTATAGTTATAAATCATCACAAGGGAAGAATGGCTCTCGCTCACAACGGAAACCTTGTAAATTCATATGAGCTGAGACAGGAATTAGAGCTTGGCGGATCAATTTTCCACACGACGGCGGATACGGAAGTCATCGCATATCACATCACAAA
>JAEXBK010000002.1 GCA_023394035.1 Bacillota bacterium | reverse complement strand
TCCTTATCCTTATCTCCTTATGCGAAGCCTGTTATTTAACATATACCTTTGGAAGTCTCTGTCCGAATGCACAGCAGATTTCGTAGTTGATCGTACCGGTTGCATTTGCAATATGTTCGGCGGTTATTGAATTTACTCCGTCCGAGCCCATGATTATCACCTCGTCACCGAGCTTGACATCGGGAACCTCAGAAACGTCTACCATGCATTGATCCATGCAGATATTTCCTGCGATAGGGCAGATAACGCCGTTTACGATGACCTTAGCCTTAGCGGAATAAGGGCGAGGATAGCCGTCGGCATAACCGAGAGCAAGCGTAGCTATGCGCGATGGCTTTGTTGATATGTATTTGCGTCCGTAGCCAACCGAGAAGCCTGAAGGTACATCCTTAAGATGAACTATGTTTGCCTTTACAGACATGACAGGCTTTAGTGAAAGCTGAGCCGGATCGACCTCGTCCGAAGGATAGCATCCGTAGAGGATAATGCCGGGACGCACCGCATCAAAGAGAACCGTAGGAAGCTCCATGATTGATGCGCTGTTTGCAAGCGTTCTGAACGGAATCTTGATGCCTGCTTTGGTGAGGGCCTCGTAGAATGCATTGAACTTTGCTTCCTGACCGTGAGAATAATCTTTGTCTGCTGCATCGGCTGTGGACATGTGAGAGAACATTCCCTTGATCTTGAAGTTAGGAAGCTCGGCAACTTTTAGAAGGTCACTTATGGCGGCTTCTGTATCGTCTGCCTGATAACCTATTCTTCCCATTCCCGTATCTACGGCGATGAGAGCCGAAACGGTTTTTCCGGCAGCGGTAGCTTCATCGTTAAATGCCTTTGCGTTGTCGTAGCTGCAGAAAACAGGAGTCAAATCGTATTTTACAACTATATCGGCATACATATCAGGAACGAGTCCGAGACATATTATCTCTTCCTTTGCATCTGCTTCACGGAGCGTCAGAGCCTCCTGAAGAGTTGCTATAGCGAAGGTTTTGACACCGTTTTCTCTAAGCACCTCGGCACATTTAACGGAACCGTGACCGTAAGCGTCGGCTTTGATTACGCCGATCAGCTCCCTGCCGTTCGCCTTTTCTTTTATCTGCTTGATGTTGTAATCGAAATTGCTCAGATTGACTTCGACCCATGCAGGTCTGATTGCTTCTTTATACATATTTCGCCTTCTTTCTTAAACTTAAGCGTTATTTAACAAATATCGTGTGCACTGGCAGACGAGACGCCCTTGCCGTTACAGCAGAGGCGTTCTCATGATTATATCATCGCGTCCCGGACCGTTGCTTACCATTGTGATAGGAACGCCGATCAGTTTTTCTATTTCGTTGACATAAGCTTGTGCCGCTTCCGGAAGCTTGTCAAACTCACGGATGCCGGTTATATCGCATTTCCAGCCCTTAAGAGCCGTCAAAACCGGCTTCGCAGCTTCTAACTTTGTGGGATTAGGAAAATCCTTAGTTTCCTTTCGGTCTACAATGTAGCCGGTGCATACCGGTATCTCGTCGAGATACCCGAGCGGATCGAGAACGGTAAGTGCAACTTCCGTCGCACCCTGGAGCATGCAGCCGTAACGCGTAGCAACAGCATCGAACCAGCCGACTCTGCGCGGCCTTCCCGTTGTTGCTCCGAACTCGCCGCCGTCACCTCCGCGCATTCTGAGCTCATCGGCGGCATCACCGAAAATCTCGCTGACAAAAGCGCCTGCACCTACTGACGATGAATACGCCTTAACTACCGTTATTACCTTCTCAATCATATACGGAGGAATGCCTGCGCCTACCGCACCGAATCCGGCAAGCGTAGACGAGGATGTAACCATAGGGTAAATGCCGTGGTCGGTATCCTTCATTGCTCCGAGCTGTCCCTCGAGAAGAATGTCTTTGCCGCTATGTATTGCTTCATGAAGATATGCTGCGGTATCAGCCACATAAGGGCGGATCATTTCGCGGTAGCTTATCAAGGTGTCAAGCAGCTCATCTACGTTAAGCTCCGGCTTATCATAAAGATTTCGGAGCAAAACGTTTTTGATTGTGCATACGTTAGACAGCTTTTCGCGAAGCAAGGCTTCGTCCATGAAGAGCTCACCGACCTGGAATCCGATCTTTGCGTATTTATCGGAATAGCAAGGGGCTATCCCGGACTGCGTAGACCCGAAGGAGCGACCTGCAAGACGGGCTTCTTCGTATGAGTCCAAAAGGATGTGATAAGGCATCACGATGTGCGCGCGATCCGAAACGAGAAGCTTCGGTGCAGGCACTCCCTTTGAGGTGAGCGAATTTACTTCTTCTATTAATTTTGGAATGTTCAGTGCCACACCGTTTGCGATTACACTTGTGGTGTGGTCATAAAATACACCGGATGGAAGCATATGCAGTGCGAACTTGCCGTAGCCGTTCTTTATTGTGTGCCCTGCATTACTGCCGCCCTGATAACGGATGATGATGTCGCTTTTTGCGGCGAGCATGTCGGTTATTTTACCCTTACCCTCGTCACCCCAGTTAGCTCCTACAACTGCTTTGATCATTATAGCCTCCTTAATCCGGAGCGTCTGATCCTCTTGGTTAGACAACTCCTATACGTTGATCTCCGCTTCAATGCCCAAAAGCTCGGCATTTTCAGCGAGAATTGGCTTTATGACCCCGTCAAGAAACTCCGCTGTCTGCTCAGGCGCACGTCCTACGTAATTTTCCGGTTTCAAAACCTTCTGTAAAGCCTCTTTACTTACCTTAAAGACAGGATCGGCTGCAATGCGATCGATGAGATCGTTAGGTAGCCCCTGCTCTTTAACTACTTTTGCCGCATCCATAGAGTGGACGCGAATACGCTCATGAAGCTCCTGTCTGTCACCGCCGGCTTTGACTGCGTCCATCATGATGTTTTCTGTTGCCATAAAAGGCAGCTCCGCCATGAGGTGAGCGCGAATTACCTGCGGATATACCACAAGACCTTCAGAAACGTTAATATATAACTCAAGGATGCTGTCGGTTGCAAGGAAAGCCTCGCTGACGGAAATCCTCTTGTTGGCTGAATCATCGAGAGTACGCTCAAACCATTGTGTTGCAGCCGTGAGCTGCGGATTCATAGCGTCGCTCATAACATAGTTGGCAAGCGAAGCCATGCGCTCCGAACGCATAGGGTTGCGCTTATATGCCATTGCCGAAGAGCCGATCTGATGCTTTTCGAAAGGCTCCTCTACCTCCTTCATGTGCTGAAGGAGTCTTATATCATTGGAAAACTTGTGTGCGGACTGCGCTATTCCCGCAAGCACGTTAAGCACACGGCTGTCGATCTTACGCGAATAAGTCTGACCCGACACCGGATAACACGAATCAAAGCCCATCTTCTCGGCAATAAGCTGATCGAGGCGTCTGCACTTGTCGTGATCTCCCGCAAAAAGCTCAAGGAAAGACGCCTGAGTGCCTGTTGTTCCCTTTGATCCGAGAAGCTTAAGCGACTCAAGAACATAATCAAGATCCTCAAGGTCAATGACAAGATCGTTGAGCCACAGTGACGCGCGCTTGCCGACTGTTGTAGGCTGCGCTGCCTGATAGTGCGTAAAGCCGAGCGTAGGAAGATCCTTGTATTTATCCGCAAAAGCGGCAAGTCTCGCGATTGTGTTTATCAGCTTTTTGCGTATGAGCTTAAGCCCCTCCGCCATTATGATAATGTCGGTGTTGTCCCCGACGTAACAGCTCGTTGCGCCGAGATGTATTATTCCCTTTGCTTCAGGACATTGCAGGCCGTAAGCATAAACATGGCTCATAACGTCATGGCGAACTTCTTTTTCGCGAGCCTTTGCCTCAGCGAAATTGATATCATCCTTATTTGCGATAAGCTCTTCTATCTGAGCCTCCGTTATGTCGAGCCCAAGCTCCTTTTCGGCTTCGGCAAGAGCGATCCACAGCCTTCTCCATGTGCGGAATTTCATTTCCGGCGAAAATAGATATTTCATCTCCTTGCTCGGGTAGCGCTCCGAAAGCGGGCTTGTATATGTGTTTTCCTGCATCTGTTCCTCCGATCAAAACCATTGCTTAATACAGTGAGATTATATCACCAAACCGTTGAAGGTTCAAGATTTTCACCATCAAAAGCATCGTCTGCGAAAACGAAATTCGTGCAGAATTCTTACAATTCTTAACAAAGATTGAAGAATCCTTAATTCGAGCGCGGATGTATGGACACGTTGTATTTTGATTGATAGAATTGTGATGAACGGAGGTAGACTCAATGTTAAGACTGGACAAAGTATCAAAATTTTATTCCGCAAACGGTGTCGTAACGTCAGGCTTCAGCAAGGTAAGCCTGAACTTCGAAATAGGCGAATTTGTTGCGATTACCGGTGAGAGCGGAAGCGGAAAATCCACGCTGTTAAATGTAATGTCGGGGCTCGATTCATACGAAGAGGGCGAAATGTACATTTTCGACAAACCGACAAGCGGATACGGCGGCGATGAAATGGAAACCTACCGCAAGAAATATATCGGGAATATATTTCAGACCTTCAACCTTATAAGCCATTATACGGTATATCAGAATATAGAGCTCGTGCTGCTTATTGCAGGATACAGGCGGAGCGAGGTCAAGGAACGCGTTGACGGCATCATCAAAAAAGTCGGACTCGAAAGATACAGAAACACCAAGACATCAAAACTCAGCGGCGGTCAAAAGCAAAGAGTTGCCATAGCGCGTGCTCTCGCAAAGGAGACACCGATAATAGTAGCCGACGAGCCTACGGGCAACCTCGATGTGGAATCGGCTGCTGAAATCATAAAGCTTCTTGCGAGTCTGTCAAAGGAAAAGCTCATCCTTATAGTTACGCATAACTACGAACAGGTAGAGCCGTATGTCACGAGAAAGATAACGATGCGTGACGGCAGAGTTGCAGAGGACAAACGCCTTAAGGAAGCGGAGACCGTCACGGAAGACGGCATGGAGCAGGAAGTAAAAGAGGCAAAGACAGACGGGCTTTCGGCAGGTAATGCGATAAGGCTCGGTGTTCGCAACAGCTTCAGCCTGCCTGCAAAGTTCCTGCTTTTGCTCATAGTATTTTTGTTTATATGTCTCGGAACGGCGATGGTATATTCGTCATCAAAGAATCTCGAAACGGATGACGGATATAGATACAATTCCACATTTAACGATACTAATCCCAAGAGGATAGTCGTAACAAAGCCTGACAAGAGTGCATTTACGGAAGAAGACTATGCAAAGCTCGCTTCGATCAAGAATGTAGAGTCGATATTCCGAGAAGATGTTTTCCTCGACCTCAGACTTACGCTGACGAATATGCTCCCGAGCGAGCGCCGCGACAACG
>JAEXBK010000157.1 GCA_023394035.1 Bacillota bacterium | reverse complement strand
CAGTCAGTCAGTCAGTCAGTCAGTCAGTCAGTCAGTCAGTCAGTCAGTCAGTCAGTCAGTCAGTCAGTCAGTCAGTAGAACTGTCAGCTTTTAGTATTATTAAACTTATCAATAATAGACGCAGGTTTCCGAATTAAGATGAGGGAACTGCGTCTTTTTGTGTTTTTATTTTTTGTCTGCGATTATGGAAAGGGGAAGAAAAGCAGATTAGTAGAAGCTTGACATCTGTCAGGCTATATCGGCACAAGATGCCGGAAATGTAAACTTACAGAAAAGGAGAAAGAACAAAGATGTTAAAGAGAAAAAGGTTAGTCAGCATACTTGTAGTTCTTATGCTGCTGCTTGGAGTTATTTCTTCAGTTGGACAATTTGCATATGCTGAAGAAGGAGAAGCCGAATGCTCCATTACTGTTGATGGCGGTAAGGCGTATATAGACGGCGCAGAGGTAGCAACAGCAAAAGCAGAGGAACTGATCAGAATAGAAGCCGATAAAGCGCCTGACGGAATGGTGTTTGATAAATGGGAAGTTATAAAAGGAAATGTTGAGATTAGTCCGGAGCTCTATTCTGAAAATGGTGCAATCTCTGAGTTTAGAATGCCAAATGAGGAAGTTGAGATAAAAGCTCATTACAGAAGACTTAACAGTGAGAAAGTGGATTTAGTACTTGATCTTACAGAATGTGAAATAGAAGTGCCTGCTAATGATTTGAGAAACTATGTTGTACCGATTTTGCGCGAAGCGGGAAAGATTACGCTTGGAGTACCTCCATACGGTTATTTTATAGAAGGTGATTATCATAGAGTTTTTCGCCGTATAGACTGTCGAAATGAAACCCATGGCATAGAAAATGCGAAGAAAGATACTTATGCTTATGGCATTGAATATGATATTCGCTCGAATGTCGACAACATTTCATACACATTAACAGATGAAGATTACGCACGTTTCAAAGCTGAAGGAAAGGAACAATACTTAGAAATTCGTTCAGTAAGTATAAAATTTAAGAATGAAACGGAATATTCCATTACTGTCGATGGCGGTAAGGCTTATAAGGGTGATAAGGAAGTAGAAAAAGCTAGAGAAGGGGACAAAGTTATTTTATTGCCAAATCACATACCTGATG
The DNA here is from genome assembly GCA_023394035.1 of Bacillota bacterium. Classification (GTDB taxonomy): domain Bacteria; phylum Bacillota; class Clostridia; order Peptostreptococcales; family Anaerovoracaceae; genus Eubacterium_B. The sequence goes on along the minus strand of JAEXBK010000157.1, from coordinate 22,354 downwards.
GAATGATATTTGATCACTGGGAAGTTGCAGAAAGTGAGAATATCAATATTGCATATGCGAGTTTCATAATGCCTGAGGGTGATGTAAGCATTAAAGCCATTTATAGAAAACAGAATGAGCCCGCTGACTTGGTTATAGATCTTTCCAACGGTGCAGTTGACGTTAAAAAGGACGACCCAAGAAATGAGATTATAGATATTTTAGCGGAGTTGAATTTAATACGATCTGCCGGTGGTGGTGTAAAAGAGTTTGGGAGACCGGGATTGGAATTCGGATATCGTAATCCTGAAGGCACAATATATTTACTTTCAAGGCTAAACGTTCACAACGAAGACGTCTATGTGTATACTCCGGGAAAGCATGTTTCCGAATCCGATAATATTTACTACACATTAACAGACCAAGATCATGCGAATTTTAAAGCTAAGGGATATGAACGTTACTCAAAAATCCGTTCAGTTGCGCTCATATTCAAAAAATCAAAGGAAGAACCTAAATCATACGAGATTAAAAAAGGTGCAAACTCAACATGGAAAAAGGATGGTAATGAAGGGCTGCTGATTTCGTCTGACGGACCTTTTGCCGAGTTTGTTGAGGTCAGAATAAACGGAAGTGTTTTAGCACCTGAGAACTATGATGCAAAAGAAGGCTCGACAGAAATAACGCTAAAGAGCGCATATCTGGAAACTCTGAGTGCAGGCAAATACAATATGGAGATTGTGCACAGGAATGGAAGTGCAAGTACTGTATTTGAGATAAAGACCGCAGCAAATAATAATACAACTGAGCCGACGGCGAATGATGGGAAAGACACGAATACTAATGAAGCCGGCAAGCCTGATAATGCAAAAGATAAGTCTGCTGATTCAAACGAAAAGCCTCAAGCAAAGGAGACTTCGGCAGCACCTAATACAGGAGATGAGAGTGGAATGGTAATATATTCAATTATGATGCTTGCAGCAGCTTTAGCGGTATGCGTTTCGTCGAGAATCGTGATTTCTTATAAGAAAAACAGGTAACTATATATTTAAACAAGAAGAAAAAGGATCGGATTTACCGGTCCTTTTTTGCTGGCGTTCCATTATTTCAAAAAAACGATCAAAAATGGCGCAGAAAAACGGAAAAAAGTTGATTTATGGAAAAATATGCAGGTATTATGTCAACCGAGAGAGCGGGGAGATTGCTTTTCTTCCGTAATTGACAAAATCCTCCTCTTGTTGTATCCTTTTTTCGGAGAGGTTCCGGATCTTTGATCCGGCTAAGAGGGAAACAGGTGCGATTCCTGTACGATCTCGTCACCGTATTTCGATAAGCATATTGCGAGCCACTGGGAGACCGGGAAGGGTGATATGCGGGTAACGATCGATAAGCCGGGAGACCTGCCTTTTCCGGTACGGGAACATTTAGTTCCGTGTCACGAGGATTTGGCAGTACAAACATATTTACCAACGTAATGAATTTGTTTTATGCCTTTGTTCCACGCACCAAAGGCATTTTTTATTATAATAAAGAGGAGATAACGATGACAGATACAGTAGCGAAAATATATGAAAAGCACATTGATGATCCGCTAAATCACGACGGTATAGGTGAGAACGAGCTTCTTGCGGTAAGCTTCGGAACTTCGTTCAACGACAGCCGTGCCAAGGATATAGGAAGCATCGAAAAGGCACTTCAGAAAGCGTTTCCTGAATGGAGCGTAAGGCGCGCATTTACTTCCGGAATGATCATAAACCACATATACAGGCGTGACGGCATCAAAATCGACAATCCTGAGGAAGCACTCGAAAGAGCCGTATCAAACGGAGTTAAGCACCTTTTAGTTCAGCCGACGCATTTGATGCACGGAACGGAATATGATGATCTCATAGAGGATGTAGAAAAATTCAGAGACAAGTTCGAGTCCGTCATGATAGGTGAGCCTCTGCTTGGAGCAACAGGTGCAGATGACGATTCGCTAAACGAAGATAAAGAAGCAGTTGCAAGGGCAATAACGGGTGAAGCCGTAAGAGATGCCGGCTTCGAAAGCGTTGCCGAGGCTGAGGCAGCAGGAGCTGCATTCGTATATATGGGTCACGGTACGGTTCATGCCGCAAAGATAACATATACTCAGATGCAGGCGCAGATGGAAAAGCTCGGATACAGGAATGTTTTTGTCGGAACTGTAGACGGAGAACCGGAGGATACGGCGTGCGAAGTCATCATCGAAAAGGTAAAGGCGGCAGGATACAAAAAAGTCATACTGCGTCCTTTGATGGTCGTTGCAGGAGATCATGCAAACAACGATATGGCGGGAGATGATGAGGACAGCTGGAAGTCGATGTTCGAAGCGACAAAGGCTTTTGACAGCGTAGAATGCCAGATCATAGGGCTTGGCGCTACTCCTGCGATTCAGGATATCTATGTGGCTCATGCAAAAGCCGTTATAGAATAATATCAGGTATTTTGGCAGACCATCCCCTCGGTCTGCCAAAAGCATTTTTTGACAAAAGCCGGCTAAACAAAGAATCAAAAAAGAAGCAAAAAGATTAAATCTTTTCCTTGAATTTCCAAATAATAAGTGTTAAAATTGCATGGTATATAGGCGGATATATTCCGCTTCATAATGACGGGCTATGAAAGAGACAAAGTAGCTTTCGGTTCTAATAACCTTACAGAGAGTCTGCCGCACGCTGAGAGGCAGATGGTGAAGCCGATCGTGAATATCACTCTGGAGTCCGACACTTTAATGAGAGGCACCTTGTCAGAGGTAAGCAACTAGGGTGGTACCGCGGTTTGAAGAATCGTCCCTAATCGGAATATCCCGTTTAGGGACTTTGTTTTTGCGGAGAACGCCGCATTTTATCGAAAGGAAAACAAATCAATGATGTTCGAGAAACTATCAGATGAACCTGTAGCAAAAGTGCAAAATGAGCAGGTAGAAAAATGGAAAGCTGAGGATCTCCTCGGAAAGTGCGTAAGCAGCCGCAGCGAAGGTCCTAAATTCGTATTTTATGAAGGTCCTCCTACGGCAAACGGAAAGCCGGGCATTCACCATGTAATGGCAAGAACCCTTAAGGATTCCGTATGCAGATATTGGACAATGAAGGGCTATCAGGTAAACAGAAAAGCCGGATGGGATACTCACGGACTACCTGTTGAAATCGAAGTCGAAAAACAGCTCGGAATGAACGGAAAGCAGGATATAGAGAAGTACGGCATACGCGCTTTTAACGAGAAATGCCGCGAATCCGTATTTACATATACGGATAAGTGGAGAGAAATGTCGGAACGCATGGGATATCTTGTTGACCTCGACAATCCGTATATAACGCTTGACAACAACTATATAGAATCCGGCTGGTGGATACTTAAAAAATTCTTTGATGCCGGACTCGTATACGAAGGTCATAAGATACTGCCTTACTGCCCAAGATGCGGAACAGGCCTTGCTTCGCATGAGGTCGCTCAGGGCTACAAGGAAGTTAAAGTAATAACTCTTACCGTAAAATTCAAGAAAAAGGGAACGGACAACGAGTATTTCCTCGCATGGACGACGACCGCATGGACTCTCGCATCAAATACGGTGCTTACTGTAGGTCCTGACATCGACTACGTAAAGGTAAGAATGATAAACGGAAGCGAAGAAGGAAATTACTTCTACCTTGCGGCGTCGCTTGCCGAAAAAACGCTCGGAGCAGGTAACTACGAAGTTGTAGAGCAGATGAAGGGCAAAGATCTCGAGTATATGGAATACGAGCCTATTATGCCATTTATGGCTGATACTATGAAGCCGGGCGAAAAAGCGTTCTTTGTTACATGCATGGATTATGTATCTGTCGGAGACGGTACGGGAATCGTACACAGTGCGCCTGCATTCGGTGAAGACGACTATCTCTGCGGAAGAACATACGGACTTCCTGTATTCCAGCCTGTAGATGAACAGGGCTGCTATACGGCAACGCCTTGGAAGGGCAGATTCATAATGGAAGAGGGGCTTGATGTCGATATAATCAAATATCTCGGCGACAAGGTATTTGCAAAGCAGAAAATGCTCCACAACTATCCTCATTGCTGGAGATGCGGAACACCTCTCGTTTACTATGCACGCCAGAGCTGGTACATCGAAATGAGCAAACTCAAGGATGAGCTTGTTAAGAACAATGATACGGTCAACTGGTATCCTCAGTTTGTAGGCGAGAAACGCTTCGGAAACTGGCTTTCAGAGGTGAAGGACTGGGCAATATCGCGTTCAAGATATTGGGGAACGCCTATTCCTGTATGGCGCTGCGAATGCGGACATTTAGAGTGCATAGGCAGCAGAAGCGAACTCGTAGAAAAATCAATAGAAAAAATAGACGAATCCATAGAGCTGCACAGACCGTATGTCGATGAAGTTCACATAACATGCCCTGAATGCGGAAAACCTATGACGAGAATCCCTGAGGTTATGGACTGCTGGTTCGACTCAGGTGCTATGCCTTTCGCACAGTGGCACTACCCGTTTGAGAACAAAGACATCTTTGACGAAAAGCTCTTCCCGGCAGACTTCATATGCGAGGGTATAGATCAGACAAGAGGATGGTTCTATTCTCTCATGGCAATTTCGACATTCATCAAAGGCAGCGCTCCGTACAGAAACGTTCTTGTAAACGATCTCATTCTCGACAAAAACGGCAAGAAGATGTCAAAGTCAAAGGGAAATACAGTAGATCCTTTTGCACTCTTTGATAAATACGGAGCTGATGCTACGAGGTGGTATCTTCTTTCAGTATCGCCTGCATGGTCGCCAACAAAATTCGACGAAGAGGGGCTTAAGGATGTAGTCAGCAAATTCTTCGGGACTCTGAAGAATGTATATAATTTCTTCGTATTATATTCAAACGAAGATGAAGTGGACGTAAAGTCATTATCTGTAGACTACGACAAGCGTCCTGAACTTGACCGCTGGATACTTTCAAAATACAACAGGCTCATCAAAGAAGTTCAGTCCGACATGGAAAGCTACGATCACATGAGGACGGTAAGAGCACTCAACGATTTTGTTAACGAAGATCTGTCGAACTGGTATATCAGAAGGGCAAGACGCCGCTTCTACGGAACCGAAATGACGGAGGATAAGAAGAGCGTTTATTCGGCAACATATGAGATCCTTGTGGGGCTCTCAAAGCTGATAGCTCCGATAGCACCGTTTATTTCAGATGAAATATTCTGCAAGCTTACGGGCGAAGAAAGCGTTCATCTTGCATACCTGCCGGAAAGCAACGAGGCACTGATCGATGACAAAACCGAAGAAAGAATGGATCTTGTAAGGACACTTGCGACGCTCGGAAGAGGAATCCGCGAAAAGGAAAGAATCAAAGTAAGACAGCCTCTTGGCGAGATCCTCGTTGACGGAAAATACAAGCCGCTTATATCGGACATGGCAGATCTCATAAAAGAAGAGCTGAACGTGAAGAATGTAGTATTTGCAGATGATCTCGGAACATACATGAACTTCTCGCTTAAGCCTAATTTCAAGGTGGCAGGTCCTATATTAGGAAAAGATATCAAAGCCTTCGGAAATATGCTTGCTTCTGCCGATACTGCTTCATTTGCAGCAGAGCTCGAAAAGAACGGAAGCGTTGAGATGGAGATAGAGGGCAACAAATACGATATAAACAAGGAGCTTGTAGAGATAAGGATAAACGCAAAAGAAGGCTTTGCCGTTGCGATGGAAAACAATGTATTTGTAATACTCGATACGGCACTTTCCCCTGAACTGGTTTCGGAGGGGCTTGCGAGAGAATTGGTATCAAAGGTACAGCAGCTCAGAAAGAGCGCCGACTATGAGATGATGGACAGAATAAATGTTACTGTCGAAGGCGATGAAGAAGTAAAAGCTATGATTGCCGGATTCCGCGAATGGATATGCGAGGAAACGCTTACAGATGAAATCAAATATGCTGCTGTAAGCGAAAAATTCGATCTTAACGGTCATAGCACGGGAATCTCTGTTGAAAGAGTATAGCTGATAAAATGACTGATACCGTAAAAAAAGATCTGCGCAGCATGAGGCATGAGGAAACGGTCGATTTCCTGATTTCACTCGGAGCACCGAAATTCAGAGGAACGCAGGTATTTGAGTGGATAGGCAAGGGCGCGGAAAACACGGATATGATGAGTAACCTGCCTATAGCCTTGCGAAAGGATATTGATGATAATGCCGAAATAAGCGGTCTAAGGCTTACGGCGATACAAAAATCCTCGGACGGAACGAGAAAATATCTTTTTGAGCTGACGGACGGAAATACTATAGAAACCGTTTTTATGAAATATTCTTACGGGAATTCTATATGTATTTCCTCACAGGCCGGCTGCAGAATGGGATGCCGTTTTTGTGCTTCCACGAGAAACGGGCTTATTCGTAGCCTGACTGCAGGCGAAATGATTTCACAGATCATGGAAGCGGAAAAGGATACCGGAGAAAAAATAAATCACATCGTTATAATGGGGACAGGCGAGCCTTTTGATAACTACGAGAACATATCAAGGTTTCTCAGGATAGTGAACGACAAAAAAGGCAAGAATATAGGAATGAGGAACATAACCGTCTCCACATGCGGACTTGCTCCTTTAATAGACAAATTCGGCGACGATTTTGCTCAGGTAAATCTTGCTGTTTCGCTCCACGCCCCAAATGATGAGATAAGATCGGCGATGATGCCCGTCAACAATGCATATCCGCTTAAGGAGCTTATATCCGCCTGCAGACGCTACACAAAGAAAACAAACCGCAGAATAACATTTGAGTATACGCTTGTAAACGGAGTTAACGACAGCGACGCATGTGCCGCAGAGCTTATAAACCTTATAGGCGGAATGCTCTGCCATGTAAACCTGATTCCGCTTAACAAGGTCCTCGGTACGGGATTTGACACAGTGAGCCGAAAGCGTGCAGAAGAGTTTAAGGATATACTCGAGAAAAGAGGCATTCCGGCTACGGTGCGCAGGGAGCTCGGCTCCGATATAGATGCGGCGTGCGGACAGCTGAGGCTCAACAGGTAAAAACAAAAATATCATTGAACAGAGCGTCAGTATAGTGTATAATACCAATAATAACAATGAATTGGAGGACCGAACAATGGTTAAATTGCTGATCGGACATAAGGGAACGGGTAAAACTAAGCTCATGATAGAGCTCGCAAATGAGGAATCCGAAAAGAGCAACGGCAGCATCATATTTATCAACAAGAACTCCCGCCTGATGTACGATCTTAAATATAAAATCAGAGTCGTATGCATGGAGGATTATGAACACATCACAAACAGCGATGAGTACATCGGATTTTTGTACGGCATCATAAGCTCGGATCACGATATTGAGACGATCTACATTGACAGCATTCTCAAGCATGCTGATTTCTCACTCGGAGATCTTCCTGAGTTCCTTACGAGACTCGGCAATATTTCTAAGAATTACGGCATGGACTTCGTTGTCAGCTTAAGCGCTGAGAAGGAAGAAATGATAGGCGTAGATCTTTCGGAATACGAGATACTTAATTAGTATTTGTAAATTGCGATATTAACGGCTGCATTGCGGCCGTTTTTTCGTGCAGAATTTTCCGTATTATGGTAGAATCTACATATGATAAGTATGGAGAAAATAAAAAAATACTATAGCAGTCATATATCAGCACCTATCGGAAAGCATAGGTTCTTTTCCGTGCTTGTACCTTTTGTCGAGAAGGACGGACAGCTTTTTTTGATGTTTGAGCAGCGGGCAATGAAGATGATTTCTCAGCCCGGCGAAATATGCTTTCCGGGTGGAGCTTTAGAAGAAGGCGAAACCGCAATAGAATGTGCTTTCCGGGAAACCGAGGAAGAGACGGGTATAGATCGTACCACCATAGAAATATTTGGAGAAGGCGATCGTATAGAAGGATATGCGAATTATACGCTTTATACGGTAATAGGAAAGATCCCCTACGATAAATATCTTGAGGCAAATATCAATAAGGAAGAAGTGGAGCGGATATTCCTGATACCGTTCGAAAGCTTCGAAAACAGCGCTCCGGAGGACGGCAAATACGCTATTTACACAGATGTATCAGCTTTTCCGTATGAGAGAACAAAGGTGCCGAAGGACTACCCTTGGCGAAAGGGAGAATGGAATATACCGGCATATCATATTGACGGAACGATTATTTGGGGGCTGACTGCCAATATAATAAAAAATATGACGAAGCAGCTTGGGGAGGTATTTTAGATGAGCATTTTTGCACCGCTTACACAATCGGGAGAGGCAAAAAGAGCTATGGTCGCAATGAGCGGCGGGGTAGACAGCAGCGTAGCCGCGTACTTAATAAAAAGCGCAGGCTTTGATACAATAGGCGTTACTATGAAGCTCTATTCTAACGAAATGATATGCGACAAGAGCAATACGTGCTGCAGCCTTGATGATGTTGAGGATGCAAGAAGGGTTGCGAACAAACTCGGAATCAAATATTACGTGTTTAACTTTGAAGATGATTTTGAAAACGAAGTAATAAAACGCTTCGTCAAATCATATGAGGACGGACGTACTCCTAATCCGTGTATTGACTGCAACAGGTATATAAAATTCAAAAGACTGTTTCAGAGAGGGAAAGAGCTCGGTCAGGATTATATAGTTACCGGTCATTATGTCAGAGTGTCTTTTGATGAAGGAAGCGGAAGATATCTGCTGAAAAAATCCGCAGATAACAAAAAAGATCAGAGCTACGTGCTATATTCTATGACACAGGATCAGCTTGCTCATGCATTATTCCCGCTCGGAGAGATGACTAAGGATGAGGCGAGAGAGATTGCGGAGCTGCAGGGCTTTGTCAATGCCAAGAAACACGACAGTCAGGACATCTGCTTTGTGCCGGATAAGGACTACGGCGGATTTATAAAACGATATACAGGCAGAGAATATCCGGAAGGAGAATTCGTTGATTTTGACGGAAATGTGCTCGGGCATCACAAGGGGCTGATAAATTATACAATAGGACAGAGAAAGGGGCTTGCCCTTGCCCTCAAGAAGCCTATGTATGTAATTAAGAAGGATCTTGAGCAAAACAAAGTGATACTCGGCGATAATGATGATCTTTTTACAAGGGAATTCTGTGCGGATTCGGTTAACTGGATTGCGTGCGATACGCCTAAACACGAGCTTAAGCTTAATGTAAAAGTCAGATACAGCCAGGGCGAATTCCCGGCTCTCGTCGTACCTTTAGGAGAAGATAAGATAAAGGTTATATTCGATGAACCGCAGAGGGCAATAACGAGCGGACAGGCTGCGGTAATGTATGACGGAGATACGGTAGTCGGCGGCGGCACAATAATATGACTACCGAAGTCAGGAGATGAATCATGGGACTGATCAAGGATTTGAACAGGATATACAAATCGGGCAAGAGCATGTACACCCGCACAAAAAAATCAAAGCCTAAACAGCTTGTTCTTACCGAGGTTATAGAGGGCGCATCGCTTTTTGCCGGTGAGCCGGATGATAATATGCTGATAAGAGGCGATAACAGGAATGTAATGGCATCCCTTTTGGCTGACGAAAAAATTTCAGGCAAGATAAAGCTTATATATACCGATCCGCCTTTCTTTTCGATGGCAGACTACGATGCGGTATTAAAGGCAGGCAAGGAGAGCCTGAAACACGGTGCTTACAGGGATAACTGGAGCAAAGGCATGGCGGAGTACCTTAAGATGCTCACATGCAGAATAATCATGATGAGAGACCTTCTTGCGGATGACGGGCTGATTTTCATTCATCTTGACTGGCATGCCGTTCATTACGTGAAGGCTATAATGGACGAGGTGTTCGGCAGCGATAATTTTGTTAATGAGATAATCTGGAACTACAAATCCGGAGGAAGCAGCAAAAAACGCTTTTCAAGAAAGCACGATAATATATTGGTATATTCCAAAACCTCTAAGTATAAATTTTATCCCCAGAGCGAAAAATCATATAATCGCGATTACAAGCCGTATCGTTTCAAGGGAGTCGAAGAATTTCGCGATGAGCTGGGCTGGTATACGATGGTAAATATGAAGGATGTCTGGCAGATCGACATGGTAGGAAGGACATCTGGAGAACGCACGGGATATGCTACCCAAAAACCGGAAGCCCTTCTTGAACGCATCATAAAGTCGGCGACTCAAGAAGGCGATATATGTGCAGACTTTTTTGCGGGAAGCGGGACGCTGGCGGCAGCCGCATCAAAGCTCGGAAGAAGGTTCATAATTGCGGACTCGGGAAGACTTGCAGCAGAGACGGCCTCTGCAAGACTAATCAAAGAAGGCGTGGCGTTTTCGGCTTTTGATGAGAAAATACCGAAAAATTCAGGGCTTGCAGCAAGAGTGCTTATGTCGTCTGACGGAAATGAAGACGGAGCCGTAAAGGATGTTAAAATTTCCATCGAGAAGATAAGGCTTACAGGAGATTTCAAGCGATTTGAAGAAAACGAAGAGAAGATAAAGAAGATTGTTTCGGAAGATCCTATGTCACTCGTTCTAAGCTGGAGCATAGACTTTGACTACGATGGAAAGGTTCATCGCCCGGATAGAATATTTGTAAGGGAAAACGACAAGATCGAAACGGAATGTCGGCATCTCGTTTCGTCGGGCGGCTCTATATCACTTAAGATAACCGATATATTCGGAGATGTAAAAATGATAGAGCTTTAGTCCTTTAATTTTTATCGTTACTATGTTAAAATATTTCAGATGCGCCCATAGCTCAGGGGATAGAGTAACACACTCCGAATGTGGAGGTCGAGGGTTCGAATCCCTCTGGGCGCACCAAATGAATTAAGTACAGAGGTAATTATGGGAGATAAAATCAAATATATAACATTCGGCGTTGTTATCGCCGTTTCACTCAGCCTTTTTTTGTTTGCTTCAGCTTTGAACATTACAGAAGTAAAATTTGACAGCATTGATGAAAATGACGGAGTAAGCGTAATCACATGCGTATATAACGGAGATGACGCTGCATACGCTGATGACGCGGTGTTTGTTGTAACGGTTAAGCAGAAAGACCTTGAGCTTGCAGAGGGAGATACGATGGCTGTATACCATTTCGGCGATCCGAAGGAAGACGGCGGTGTGTTCAGAATCAAGGCGATCCACGTTACAAAACACATAAAAAAGGATTAGATGCAAGAAAAAATCGACAGACGCAAAATGCGAATGTCGGTTTTTTTTACAGTCCGAGTCCGAATGTGTCTTTTACGCGTTTCAGAGTTTTGACAGCAATGTCGTTTGCTCTTTCAGCACCGTCTTTGAGAATTTCGGTCAGCTCATCGGAATTTCTTATTTCGTTAAAGCGTGATTTTATAGGTTCGAGTGCGGAAACTGTTACTTCTACGAGATCTTTTTTGAAATCGCCGTAACCGCGACCCTCATATTCAAGCTCAAGCGCAGGAACGCTCTTTCCTGACATGGAACTGTATATTGTAAGGAGATTGCTGATTCCCGGCTTGTTGACAGGGTCGAACTTTACGATTCCGTCGGAGTCTGTAGTAGCCTTCATGATGGATTTTTTGATCTTTGACGATTCGTCGAGGAGTGAAATTCTGCTGTGTATATTTTCGGCAGATTTGCTCATCTTCTGTGTAGGGTCGTCAAGAGCCATTATCCTCGCACCTTCGCGCATGAATCTTCCCTCAGGTACGACAAATGTCTTCTTCATAGTATTATTTACCCTAAGTGCAAGGTCTCTTGTTAGCTCGATATGCTGCTTCTGATCGTTCCCTACAGGTACGACATCGGTATCATAAAGAAGTATGTCGGCTGCCATCAAAACCGGATACATGAGGAGCCCGGTAGGCGTTGATTCTTTGTTTTGGCTCTTTGATTTGAACTGTGTCATTCTGTAGAGCTCGCCTGTATATGAACTGCATGTAAGTATCCACGAAAGCTCCGCGTGTGCCGGAACATCCGACTGAACAAAGACGATAGACCGTTTAGGATCGACACCGATTGCAAGATAAAGCGATGCAACGTCAAGTATGTGGCTCCTTAGCTCCTTGGGATTCTGAGGAACGGTTATTGCATGTTCGTCTACGATACAGTAAATACATTCGTGATCATCCTGTAGCTCAACAAACTGCTTCAGAGCGCCAAGATAATTCCCTAAATGTATATTTCCTGTTGGCTGTACGCCGGAAAAAACTCTTTTCATATATTTTACCTCTTTACATTAGTACATATTAAAATTTATCACAGTAAGCGCCTTTAGTCAATTTGACAGAGTAAAAGAATAATGATAACCTAAACAATATCGCAAAAGTGAAGCGATTTTATGAGGTGAAAAAATGAACGGATATAAAAAGGATTACAAACTCGAAGAAAAATTTCATGAGTTCAGGGATCTTCGCGAGCTTCTTAAGGCATCGGCAGAGAAATATAAAGACAAGACAGCATTTGTAACAAAGGTCAAGGTTGACGGTAATACAACATATATAAATACTTCATACGATGATGTTTTTGACAGCGTAAATAAGCTTGGAACGGCAATGGTCGATATGGGCTTTGGCGATTCGAGAGTCGCTATAATAGGAGAAAACAGCTGGCATTGGTTGCTTTCGTATTTTGCTGCCGCATGTAGCGCAGGCGTAGCTGTACCGCTTGATAAATTGCTTCAGGAAGACGAGATAAAGGGGCTTCTGATCAGAAGCGGTGCAAGAATAATTTTCTGTGATAAAAAACACTACAAAGCCATAAAGAATATAATGGACTCAGGCGAGACCTCTCTCGAGTATCTTGTGGGGCTTGATTTTATGCCTGAAATCGGTACGGACATAGTTTCTCTTCTCGAAAAAGGGGAGACTCTTTTGGCGGCAAACGATACGAGATATATTGATCATGAGATAGATCCGAACATAATGAGCTTTTTGCTTTTCACCTCAGGTACGACTCAGGCATCAAAGGCGGTAATGCTTTCGCACAAGAACCTTATGAGCTGTAATTACCAGATGAACCTTGAAGAGCTGTTTTTCGAGGACGATGTAAATATGATGATACTTCCGCTTCACCACATATACGGTATGAGCGGACTGCTTACATTCCTGACTCAAGGAATGAAAACCGTATTTTGTGACGGTCTCAAATATATAGTTGCAAATCTGAAGGAATACAAGGTATCGGTGATGATGACGGTACCTCTTCTCCTCGAAAATATTTACAAAAAAATCAACAAAGCCATCGCCGACAAAGGCATGACGGAAAAGGTGGCAAAGGCAAAGACGCTTTGTAATTTAGCCGATAAAATCGGAATAAACTTAAGACCGCGCTTATTTAAGGCGATTCACGAGCAGCTTGGCGGTAACATGCGTTTTTTGATTAACGGCGCAGCAGCTCTTGACCCTGTTGTATCAAGGGGACTTAACGAGTTCGGCATTTTGACGGTGCAGGGCTATGGACTTACGGAAACTTCTCCGACCATATCATCGGAGACATACAGATACCTCAAACCGGGTTCTGTAGGAAAACTTATGCCGCATCTTGAAGCAAAGATCGATGAGCCGAATGATGAGGGCATCGGAGAGCTTATGGTAAAAGGCGATGTCGTAATGCTCGGATACTACGATGATGAAGCTGCCACAAATGAAGTAATCGAAAACGGCTGGTTCCATACAGGAGATTTGGCGTATTTTGACAATGACGGATACCTTTGGATAGCCGGTCGAAAAAAGAACGTAATAGTAATGAAAAACGGGAAAAACGTATTCCCGGAGGAGATAGAAAATCTCGTTAACAATCTCCCGTATATTTCGGAGAGTATGGTTTTCTCAAAGAACAAACAGACTGACATAGTCCTTTGGATAAAGGCCGTTTACGACAGTGCATACCTCAGAGAAAACAAAATTGGATTAGAAGAGCTTGAAAAGAAATTTGCCGAGGATCTTGAGGAAATAAACCGCGCTATGCCGGCATACAAAATGATCAAGCATTTCTTCCTTTCGGATGTTCCAACGATCAAAACGACAACACAAAAAACAAAGAGACGCGATGAGATGGTGCAGATTGACAAGGAACTCAAAGAAAAAGGATTAATCTAATATAGCATATAAGAAATAAAGACGGCGGCAGGGCGACCTGCCGTTTTTTTGCGGCATAAATTATATGGGAAAAAATAACTGTAAAAATATGGTTGACGATGTATGGGGAGACAGATATGATTTATCAGTGAAGAGGTGAGAGATGGAAGCGATAAGAGTAGGTGTATACATGGAAGATATATATCATGCGGAAGCTATTGCAACTGCGCTTAATTATCTGGGCGGCTTTGAGGCGTGCGGAATTGATAATGAGGGCGGCTTTGATGACTTTGATGTAATGATAGTTCAGGATGATATAAGGGAGAAGCATTTATCGTGCGATAAACCAAATATAAGGATCGTATCCGATAAATTAAAAGAGGATATGAATTCTTCTCCCATAAGAATTCATATGGCGCAAAACGTGAAGGTTCTGGCGGAGGGCTTGGCATATTCGCTCGGACGAAAAAGCATATACCAAGATACTGCGCGTGATTCCGAAAAGGCAAGAGTAATAGTTGTATCCTCAGATAAAGGGGGAGTCGGTGTTACGACGCTCTCGGTTGCACTCGGCAGATGTCTATACAGGCTTTTTGAAGAGCGTGCTCTTTATCTCAGTCTTTCTCCATACAACAGTGCTGCTTTGAGCTTGCTGTCTTTGTCCGAAAAAGCGGATGAATATAGGGGAAGCTTTGTAAGGCTCATATACGGTATTCAAAGCGGTAAGGATTATTTGATTCAAGCGTCTATTGCAGAGGGGCAGGATATAGATGCCGTGAAAATCCCTGCCGTAAATATCGACTGTGCCGCAATTTCAGAATGTGAGCTTGAGCGCCTTGCAGAAAAAGCGGCTAAGCTCGGATATGCATATATTCTGATAGACATGGGCAATCAATTTGACGATATTAAAAAAAGAATAATCGAGAACGCATTCTGCCTCATCTCAGTTAATTCCGGTGTGAAATATCAAAGCGGAGCAAGGAGAAGCATATATGTATCAAATACAGTGTCAAAATCACATGAGACTTTCTTTGATGCAGATGCGGTAATTCCTTTTGATGATGAAATATCGTCAAACCTGCTCGACAACGATTTTGGACGGACAGTAAACAAAATAGCGTTTTTACTTGGGGGAGATGATGAAATCTGAATTCAGAAAAGAAATAAATGAAATATCCGAAAGAGTCTTATCCGAAATTATAGCGGATGTCCGTAATGACGATGGAGATATAAGGAGTGCTATAGAAGAACGAGTTTTTAGACTTGAAGGAGAATATCCATATAATCATCTTGTAGAATCGATTGATCGTATATCAGGACGCATCGGTGGGGCACTCGGAGAACTGTCTTATTTGCTTGATGACGAAACAATAAACGAAATTATGGCAAACGGTCCGACCGACATATTTATTGAGAAGAACGGAAGTATAGAACGCGTCAATGACGAATTTGAGTCGGTAGAGGCTCTTGAAAAAGTAATAAGAAGAATTGCTGCTTCTGTGCACAGAGAAGTTTCAGAGCTTGATCCTATCCTTGATGCTCGCCTTGAGGACGGTTCGCGTGTAAATGCCGTTATGAAGAATATTGCAGCCGGAGGACCGGCTCTTACAATAAGAAAATTCAGCAAGACACGTATAAGCATGAGTGAAATGTTAAATGCGGGATGCCTTTCAACTGAATGTATGGAGGATCTCAGGGATCTTGTCAGGGCAGGAATGAATATTTTTATAAGCGGAGGCACATCGTCAGGGAAAACGACATTTTTGAATGCACTTGCCGAGTACATTCCGGATACCGAGAGGGTGATCACGGTAGAAGACTCGTTGGAGCTGCAGCTGATAAATACGGAAAATCTCGTAAGGCTGGAGTGCAGAAATGCGAATGCTGTGGGAAGGGGAGGAATCGACATGAAGAGCCTAATAAAGGCAAGTCTCAGAATGCGCCCGGACAGGATAATAGTAGGGGAAGTAAGAGGTGATGAAGTGGCGGATATGCTGCAGGCACTTAACACAGGGCATAGCGGTATGTCTACAGGTCATTCCAATTCCGTAAGCGGCATGTTAAGCAGGCTTGAAGCAATGTACTTAAGTGCATCGGATATTCCGGCAGACTCGATAAGAATTCAGATAAGCCAGGCAGTAGACATAATGCTCCATATGTCGCGAGGTAATGGCGGCAAGAGAAGAATTACGGAGATTCAGGAGCTTTACGGATATGAAAACGGCAGCTTTAGGCTGAATCCGCTCTATATGCTGGATGAGAATCTTGAACTTAAGCGTTCGGGGAACAGGTTGGTGAATGATATAAAGCTAAGGCTCAGAGGAATACGAAATGAAAGACTTCAAGGGAAGAATTAAAAGGTGCTTTAACAGAAAAAATCTGCCTTTGTTTTGCGGCGTGTTCATAAGTGCCATTGCGGTGTCATGGTTGTTTTTTGATACTTTTATCGGATTTATAGCCTCGCCTTTTGTGTTTATTGCAATATATCCGGAGTTCGAAAAGAACAGGAAGGAAGCCGAAACAAAGGCTGTACGCAACGAATTCAGAGATGTGCTTTATTCTTTTTCATCGTCATTTTCATCCGGCAGACATATGCAGGAGGCTATGGGGGAGGCAAAGAAGTATCTGGGGGAATTGTATGGAGCTGCATCTGTATTAGAACCTCAGATTGGGAATATGGAGCATATGATATCGTCACTTGGAATGGATGAAACGAAGGTTTGGCGTGATTTTGCAAGTGAGAAAAGTATAGAAGATATTACGGATTTCATCGAAGTCTATGAGGCTTGCAGGGCTTCCGGAGGAAATCTCATAAAGGCCGTCGATAATGCTGCGTTAATAATAACGGAAAAGATAGGTATCGAAAACGAAATAAGAAAAATGGCATCGCAGAAAAAGACAGAAGGAAGAATAATCGCCGCTATGCCGTTCATTCTGATCGTCTTTCTTAGAATATCAGCGCCTGAATACATCGAAATAATGTATAAGACGGCGGCGGGACGGATTATGATGATGATTTCGTGCATTTTGATTATAGCAGCAGCGATTATGACGGAAAGGATAACGAAAATCAATGTTTAAAATCAGAGGAGCTTCTCGATTTCCACTTATAAAATTTTGCTCGGAAAATAAAAAGGTGATAACTGTTATCATGGCATTTTCACTGATTTTAAGTGTATTTTCCGTTTATCAAGGCTATATTGAAGGACGTGCTTTTTCTTCAAAAGACGGCATCATAACGGAGGTAGATACAGATGCACTTAACGGCAGTCCGGTTGAGCTTACTCTCGAAGGCAGGCTTGGCAACAAGAGTGTCACAAAGCAGATAACGATTTTTAAAAGCAACAAGCGTAAAGAAAATAATAATGATATTTTAACTAAGGAATTGAGTCCGGAAGAAAAAATAAGCTCGGAGCTTTCCGCGGTATACGAAAAAATATTGAGACAGACGGAGCACGGTAGGGTCTCGCTTCCGGCAGTATCAGAAGAAGGTACAAGGCTTATATGGAAAAAGAAAAATGCATATTCAGGGCATTTAATGCCGTTTGCAGCAGGTATTATGATCGTCGTTATGCTTTGGCAAAACGGTGAAGCAAAGAAAAAGGCTGATGATTTGCTAAGAAAAAAAGAAATAATTAATGCGCTTCCGTCGTTTAACAATAAGCTTTTGCTGCTGCTTGGAAGCGGGATGGTCTATGAAGATGCGATGAAAAAAATTGCAGACGGATATAGGTCATCAGAAACGAATAATTTTTTTGCTGAATTTGTAACGGAAGCATTTAGAGAATCGAAGCTGCTTAATAAGGATATTTCGGAATTGATGGCAGAACGCGCAGAAAAGCTTAAGATACGTGAACTTTCGCGTATTACGGCTATGATTGCCGATAACAGATATAAGGGCTCTGATCTAAGAGAAAAGCTCGATATGGAAGGAAGAGCTCTCTGGAGGGAAAGGACAAGAGCCGCAGAGGAAGCGGGTAAGCTCGCCGAAACTAAGCTTGCGATACCTCTTGCGGTGCTGCTTCTTGCCCTGATAATTATATCGGCAGCGCCGGCCATGCTTCAAATATAATAAAGAAGGAGGAAAACAAATGTTAAAGAACAAAAGGGGAATGGAGATGGTGCAGGTTGCAATACTAATTGCACTTGCAATCACTATCGGGATTATTTTCAAGACGCAGATAACCCAGTTTATAAACAATACGTTTGCTCAGCTGAACGGTTAGAACGATGTTATCCAAGGCGGGGAATATGTACATTGAGGCTGCGATAGTGATACCTGTCGTGCTTATAACTATGATAGCGTCTGTCGTTTTGGGCATCTATGAATATAGATGCCTGAAGCGTCAGTGCGATATTCAGCTCGAGGTCTTAAAAGAAGCAGATGCTCCGGTACTACTGTTTTCTAAGAAAAAAAGGCGGGAGGTTGTCATAAATGAGCATGTAGGATTTTTGTATGGAGACAAGCATGGAAAAGAAATATATGCTGAATACTCGGCTATGGATCCGTGCCTTGTAGTCAGACTTGGGAGAAATGATAATGCGGAAGATTAATAGCAAAAAGAGAAAGCACTCCTTTTTCAAAAAGAGAGGTTCGGCAGTCGTACTTTTGATGATCGGACTTTCGGTAATTTCCGCAGGCTTTGCTTTTATAATAAATTCAGCAAAGGACAAGGCAATCGAGGGTTCCGTAAACAGTCTCGGTCGAATCTGGACGGCATCAATACTCGGAGAATACGATATGGAACTTCTTAAGAGATATGATATTTTCGGATATTACGGCACACCGCACATTGTGGACGAAAAAATAAAATTATATGCGGATCATTCCTTCTCAAAGAAAAAGTACATAGACATGCGAGAATGCAGAAGCTCTTTATATGACTATGCACTTACTGATACGAAGATATTTAAGCGTCAGATAACTGAATCAGCAAAGGTGATGACTGCAAAATCGCTTATAGAAAACAAAGAAGATGATTATTTTAACGATAATATAGCTGAAGATAAAACCTCTACAAGAGAGCTGCGCAGCAAGAAAATCATAAAAGGTCTGCCTTCATACGGAAGAGACGATGAGGGCTTGCTGGAGCGTGCAAAGCGTTTCTTCTCGGGGATATTATCTATACAGGATATAATAAAAACAGGTACGGATGCCTATCTGATAAACCGATATATCGATGAAAAGTTTTCGAGTGCACTTGATAGGCAGGAGGACGAAGGGCGATACCTGCAGTACGAAAAGGAATATATCATTTGCGGGAAGAAGTCTGATCCCGGAAACCTCAAAGGTACGAAAACGAGATTGATTGCGCTGAGAGAGGCACTTAACATGGCATATCTCCATACGGATAGCGAAAAATCAAGTCAGATACTTGCGGCGGCAGAGCTTATATCGCCGCCGCCTCTTGTGCCGGCAACGCAGGAAACCATTATAGCGGCATGGGCGCTCGCCGAAAGCATAAACGATTATAAACGTCTGATAAACGGTAAGAAGGTGCCTTTGATGAAGGATGATAAGTCTTGGGCTATCGACATTGAATCTGTAATCAATAACAAAGAAAGCGGATACATAGATACGGAAGATGGCGAAGGAAGTGACTACGAGGACTACCTTGATGCTCTTATATACATAATGGACGAAGAAACAAAGCTCACAAGGATGATGGATCTTATTCAAATATCGATGAAATTTTGCTGCTACAGGGATTTCAACCTGAAAAATTATTATGCGGGATTATCCTTGCATATGGATGTGAACGGCCGGAAATATAAGTTTACAGATGAATACTAAGAGGAGCGGCAAATGACAAACAAAAAAGGATCCTACATCGTAGAGGCGGCTATAATACTTCCGGCATTTATCATCACATTGATGATGCTTATATCAGCAGTTCAAGGCTTCAGATATTTTGAAAATACGGTGTTTGCGGCGTGTGATGAGCTTCATGAAGCATCAATCAGAGCATCGTATCTAAAGCACGATATAATGACGCCGTTTTTGATAGAGAGACGCATACTTAATGAAAATAAAAATCTCAGTAGCGTTGATGCTTCTTCATATAGATATTTATACAAACAATCAGGCATAAGCGATTTGATTTCGCTAAAGACTACTGCATCCTTGGAAAAAACAAATCCGATAGGCAGCTTAAGCGGATTGAGCATAGAAGCGGATATTATGCTCAGAGCATTTTCCGGCAAAAAACGATTAACGGATCCGGGGCGTGATGATTTTGAAGAGGAAGAAGACTATGAGGAAGTATATGTATTCCCTGACAGAGGAGAACGATACCACAATGCGAGCTGCTCTTTTTTGTCGCCGGCATGTCAGCAGACGATATTTACTGACGACATCAAAAATCGATTCAGACCGTGCGAAAAATGTGACAGCCATTATGCCAAGAACGGCGAAACCGTGTTTTGCTTTTTTAATACGGGTGAAGTATTTCATTACGGATTTTGTGATGCCGTAGATAAATATTATGTTGAGATGGAAAGAGAAGAGGCGGAGGATCTCGGATATTCTCCATGCCTTGTTTGCGGAGGATGATATACGATTATGATACGGGAGTTCAGAGAGGATAAATACGAAAAGGAGCTAGTAAGAAGCTATACGGAAAAAATAATTTCAGGAGGAGCATGCAGGCTTTTCCTTGAAACGAATATTTCAGGCGGCAATGTCAGAAGCAATGTGAGCGGAAGAAGGTGCATTAAAGACTTTGATGCTCTCGAAGCGAGCTTTGTTCTTGAAGTGCTTTATCAGGTAATAAGCGGAATATACGATGCGTCTTTGCATTATATTTTCCCGTGGGATTACAGAATTACAACGGAAGAGCTATATACGGATCGTACTTTTTCGGAAATAAAATGCCGATTTAACCCTAAAGAAATAAAACGGAAAAATGCACCGAAGCGTCTTATCTATGAAATAAAGAATATAACGGATTTTCTTATCGAAGAGCTATGCGAGAAGACAAAGCCGGAGCTTCGCAATACAATAAAAGAAGTATCGGCTTTGACAGGAGAAAAAGGATACGGGATAGAGGCTGCACTCATAGGCATTACACGCCTGAAAAAACGCATAAGCAATTTCGGACTTTTGCAATCTCCGAAAGAACTTGATTTATATAGGTAATTCGTATACGATTAAACAAAATCATGTTTATCGGAGATAGTCTTGATATGATACCATTATCAACAAGAATGAGACCTCGGACACTGAACGAATTTGTGGGTCAGCGCCACTTCATGTTTGAAGGCTCGTTGCTGTATAATTCAATAATAAGCGGAACATTTGATTCCGCAATTTTTTACGGTCATTCGGGAACGGGCAAAACCACATTGGCAAGGCTTATTGCTGCTCGCATGGACAGTAATTTTACAGAGATCAACGCATCGGAAACGGGAATAAAGGAGCTCAAGCAGATTCTCGAAGCTGCGAAGGTGAAACGCTACGGACTGGAAAACAAATCCACGTTTATATATATAGATGAGTTTCACCGCTGGAACAGGCTGCAGCAGGATTCCCTGCTCAAAGCCCTGGAAGAAGGGATAATCAGGTTTATCGGAAGTACAACCGAGAATCCTTTTTTTGCCGTAAATAACGCAGTACTGAGCAGGGTCAGAAATATATATGAGTTTAAGCGTCTCGAAAAAGATGATATACTTCTTCTTCTGAAAAGAGCACTTGCGGATAAAGAAATAGGGTTCGGAAATCTTGAGATTTCATACGAAGAAGATGCTTTTGATGCAATATCGGATCTATGCAACGGCGATGCGAGGGTTGCGCTTGATACCCTCGGATTTATTGTGGACAATTTAACACTGCCGGGGAAAATAACGAAAGCTCTCGTCTCGGAAGCATTGCAGCGAAAAATAGGATATTACAATAGAGGTGATGACAGGTATGATCTTTTGTCGGCACTCCAAAAATCTATCCGGGGAAGCGATCCGGATGCCGCAATCCATTACTTTGCAAGGCTTATAGACGGCGGAGCCGATATACAGACAATCGGGAGACGCCTTCTTGTAATTGCAAGCGAAGATATCGGGATGGCTTATCCGTCTGCAATTTCAATAGTGACCTCGTGCGTGCAGGCTGCTCTTATGGTGGGACTGCCTGAGGCTGCTATCAATCTTTCGGAGGCTGTTATTTTGCTTGCGGCATCTCCTAAGTCAAACAGGGCATATATGGCATACGAGAAAGCTATAAGTGATATAAAAACAGGAGATACAGGAGAGATTCCGCTTCATATCAGAGACAATCATTACAGAGGTGCGGAGCTTTCCGGAAGAGGTGAGGGTTACAAATA
>JAEXBK010000156.1 GCA_023394035.1 Bacillota bacterium | reverse complement strand
GGGTTACGCGGAGCAAAAGCATCGCCGCGAATTTTGTTAAACAGGTTCGGCGGTGTTCCTTTGATGGAATAAAGATCTTCGCCCTTTACGCCAAGCTGCGGAAGCGATGAAAGCAGTGCCCATGTGTATGGATGCTTAGGGTCGTAAAACACCTCCCTGCTCTTTCCGATTTCAACGATGTCGCCTGCGTACATTACCGCTATTCTGTCGGCAACATGTGCAACCACGCCAAGGTCATGCGTTATATATATGGTTGTAAGATTATATGACTCCTTCAGTTTTTTGATCAGGTCAAGTATCTGGGCTTGTATTGTTACATCGAGTGCGGTTGTAGGCTCATCGCAGATCAAAATCTTAGGATTGCACGCCATCGCAATGGCGATAACTATACGCTGACGCATCCCACCCGAAAACTCGTGCGGATACTGCGAATACCGCTTTGCCGGTTCAGGGATTCCTACATCGTCTATTATCTCTATCGCCCGTTTTTTCGCTTCGGCGCCTCGCAGATTTTGATGCAGCTTCAGAGCCTCTTCAATCTGGGCACCTATCGTTTTAAGCGGATTAAGGCTCGTCATAGGATCCTGCATTACCATGGCGACTTCTTTGCCGCGTATACGGCTCCATTCTTTGTCCGTTTTAAATTCGGCAAGATCCATTCCGTCATACATTATGCTTCCCGAATCAACCCAGCCGTTGTTATCCAAAAGCCCGATGAAGTTTTTGCAGAAAACCGATTTCCCCGAGCCCGACTCACCTACTATCGCAAGGTTCTCGCCCTTATACAGGTCAAGGCTTATGCCGCGTATCGCATGGAGCACTTTTCCACGCAGATTAAATTTAACATTTAGATCCTTTACGGAGAGTATTACTTCTTTTTCCATAATTGCTCCTCCTATACGTGGTTCTTAGGATCAGCCGCATCGGAAAAAGCATTTCCGACGAGGTAAAACGATACGGTGATGAAGGTCACTATGCATGCAGGGAAAATCAGCTGATACCTGAGTGTCGGCGACATCATAACGCGTCTGCCGTCTTCCACAAGATTTCCGAGCGATGCCACAGCCTTAGGAAGTCCGAGACCGCAGTAGGTCAGGAATACTTCATCGGAAAGGACATATGGAATTGCAAGTGCCGTCTGCAGCATGATTACCGATACAAGGTATGGCAGAAGGTTTCTGACCATTATTTTCCCCGTGCTTGTGCCAAGGCATCGCGATGCGAGATTGTAGTCGCGATCGCGTATCATTACGATTTGATTTCTTATGAATCTCGCCATACCGAGCCATCCTACGATACACATCGAAAATACCATAGTGGACAGTCCCGGAGCCATAATGTACGATATCAAAATCAATATTATGGTACGCGGAATGTTATCCATAATGTTATAAAGCTCCGTCAAAAATACGTCGCATTTTTTTACGTATCCCCAAAGTATGCCGACCGTTATTCCGATGACGCAGTTGCTCATAGCAACCATAAGCGCAAGCAGCAGGGAGGTTCTCGTTCCTGCCCATATTCTGCTCCATAGATCATGGCCTACGGCATCGGTGCCGAACCAAAATTCTCCGCTCGGAGGTTCGTTTCTCCTTACATTTCCATCGGCAAAATTGAATATCTCGTCAGGCGCCTTCTGTGCCGGAAGATACGGCTGTATTACCGTAAATATGAGCAGTGCAAGCAATGCGATCAAAAGCATCCTCGCTATTTTGTTTTTCCAGAACGCCTGAACAGTGCATCGCCAATATGAATAATTCGAGTACCCCGTTTCTTCCGCACTTTGTTCGCTGAAGGCGTGCTTTGTGAACTCGTCAGGACTAAGCGCTCCTATTTCTTCCGCGGTAAGGTCGTCTCTTTCCTCTTCGGAGAGTTCGTTTTTCAGCTGATCGACTATATGCTTCGTTCTTTTTTCGAGGAAAGCTCCTTTTCTAAAATACTTACGCATTATCTGTTCCCTCCGTTTCTGCTTACGCTTATACGCGGATCTACCGCTATCATCAGCATATCACCAAGGAATAGTCCGATAATTCCCATGCTTGCAAATATAAGCACAAGTGCCTGCACCATAGTATTATCCTGTCTCTGAATAACGTTTATAAGGAGTCCGCCCATGCCCGGAACCGAGTATATGGATTCGACATACAAAGACCCCATTATCGTAAGCAGGAGAGAACCCGGTATCGTCTGCACCATCGGTACGACCGCATTTCTGAACACGTGTCTGCTCATTATTGTAGAACGCTTTACGCCCTTTGCAAGAGCAAGCTTGACGTAGTCCTGATTCATCTGATCCACCATATAACGCCGCATCCACATTCCGTAGCTCGCTATGGAAGGAAGCGCAAGAGAAATTATAGGCAGTATCCATGAGACCGGCTTATTTGAATCAAACAGCATAGGTATCTTAAAAGCCGAAGTCGCATAGCTTTGGATAAACAAAAAATACACGGCACTCGGAGCAGCCTGTATCAGCACAACAAAACCTGTGCCAAGCTTATCCGGCCACTTTCCTTTGCTCCGAGCCATCATTACACCGAGCGGCATCCCGAGTATCAATGCCAAAAGCATTGCAGAGCCGCCAAGCTTAAGTGAAATTCCGATTTTAGGTTTAATTATCGATGTTATCTCAACATTTTCGCGGTAAATCCACGAACGACCGAGGTCGCCGTGCGCAAGACCTTTATAAAAATCAACAAGCTGAAATAAAACCGGTTTGTCGAGTCCTTTTGCCGCAAGCTTTGCTTCGATTACTTCTTCGGACATCTTATCTATATTAGCACCGAGATAGCCTTCAAGCGGCATCAGACGCAGCAGGCAAAACATTGTCGTTACAATGATGAAGAGGCTTATTATTGCAGTGCAGAGCCTAAGCAATATATATCTTGGCAATTTATTTCGCCCTCCTTCAAAATCGCTCAGCCCCTTATTAACATAAAGGGCTGAGCCATAAAGTTAACTATTTGTGGTTTTGCAGTATCGGATTGAAATGTTTAATCAGGCGTTCTGTTCCTTCAGCCACTGCTCCTTAGCC